>JBDGXT010000198.1:0-4474 GCA_039584455.1 Gemmatimonadota bacterium | reverse complement strand
CGGAGGAGCTGCGGCTCGACCTGGCACTACTCGCGCCGGGCGACGCCCCGGCCCCCGGGACGGTGGCCGTGCTGGTGGCAGCCGGCGGCGAGGAGGACCGGGCGCTCGACGCGCTCCCGACCATCCCTCATACGAACGGACCTCCCGTGTACGTCGTCGGCGCCAACCCGTCCCACCGTTTCGCGATCGAGGCCGTGCGCCGGGGGGCGACCGATTACTTCGCGCTCCCGGGGGACCTCGACCTGCTGCGGCGGTCGATCACGGCGCGAGCCGAGACCGCCCGGGAGCGCGAGCTACCCTCGGGTCCCATCACTCCACCCTCCGACCCCTTCGAGAGCCTGCGCGGCCAGAGCGCGACGCTACAGGCCACACTCGAGGACGCCAGGCGAGTGCTGCCCCACGACAGCGTGACCGTGCTCATCCGGGGCGAGACGGGAACCGGGAAGGAGCTGCTCGCGCGGGCGCTGCACGACGGCGGACCACGCAGCGGCCGGTCATTCGTGGCGGTGAACTGCGCCGCCATCCCGACCGAGCTCATGGAGAGCGAGCTGTTCGGGCACGAGCGAGGAGCCTTCACCGACGCCCACGCCGCCAAGCCGGGTCTGTTCGAGGAGGCCAACGGCGGCAGTTTGTTCCTCGACGAGATTGGGCAAAGCTGCTGCGGGCGCTCGAGGACCGCCGCATCCGCCGCGTCGGGGGCACCCAGAGCCGTGAGATGGACGTGCGCATCATTGCCGCCAGCCACGTGGATCTCGCCGCGGCTGTCGAGGACGGGCAGTTCCGGGAGGATCTGTTCTACCGGCTGAACGTGGTTTCGCTCACGCTCCCGCCGCTGCGGGAACGTACGGACGACATCGACGTACTGGCCGAGCACTTCGCGACCACGCTGGCCGCCCGCTACGCACTCCCGGTTCCGGCACTCACTAACGAAGTGCGCGAGATGCTGCGCGGCCACACGTGGCCCGGCAATGTGCGCGAGCTGCGGCACGCAGTAGAGCGCGCGCTGCTCCTGTCCGAGCCCGGAACGCTCGATCCGCAGCACCTGATCTCCCGAGCGCGTCCCGCACGGGAGGGAGGCGCGATTCCCTTCCCGGCCACCCTGTACGAGATCCAGGTCGCCGCCGTGCGCGCCGCGTTGGCGCAGCACGGCGACAACAAGAGCGCCGCGGCTCGCCAGCTCGGCATCTCCCGGTCGAGGCTGCAGCGGCTGCTCGAGCGTGGCGAGGACGAGGCATGATGTCCCACGACGATCCCCTGCGCGACGCGCGGCGCGCGGTGCACGCCGGCCGGTTCCGCGAGGCGTGGGACGAGCTGCAGCGCTCGACGGCAGCGGTACGCAGCTCGCCCGAGTGGCAGCTGCTCGCGGCCATGGCTGCGTGGCGCCTGGGGGACTTCGCCCGCAGCCGCAGCGCCGCCGTCCAGGCGCGGGACAGCTACCGCTCCGTGGGTGACACCGACGGAGAGATGCGCGCGGAGAACGTGGCGGCAGCCGGAGCCTTCGCCGTGGGCAGCCTGCCCGACGCCGAGCGGGGATTCTCCCGCGCCATGGGTTTGGCCGACGAGCTGGCCGACGATCTCATGACCGCGCGCTGTGCCAACAACCTGGGCAACGTGGCGTACTACCTGGCCCAGTACGTGACCGCGCTCAGCTTCTACCGACTGGCCACCGCAACCTTCGGCAAGATCGAATCGTGGAAGGGTCTCGCGGAGGCGTGGCTCAACACGACCATCGTGTTGCGTGAGTTCGGGGATCTGGAGGGCGCCCGGGATGCGGGAGAGCACGCGGTGACATCCGCCGAGCTGGCGGAAGATCCGCGAATCCTCGGTCAGGCGCTCGCCGCGCGAGCCGATGCCTACGTCGAGCTAGGGGACGTCGAGCTGGCTCGGGCCCAAGCCGAGCGTGCCCTCGCGCTGGCAACCAGCAACGACGACCTGCTGGGCGAGGCGGAAGCGTCCCGCATTCTCTCCATCATCGCGCGGCGCAGCGGCGCCTTCGACCGGGCAGAGGAGGTGGGGCGCCGGGCGCTCGCAATCGCCGAGCGCGTGCAGCATCCGTGGACCATGGCCGAAGTACAACGGGAGCTGGGTGAGCTCTACGGCAAGACCGGTCGCGCCGCACAGGCCCACACCGCGTTCGGGGCTGCGGCTCGGGGGTTCGACAGCCTGGGTGCCACGACCCGGGCGGAAGCAATGCGGGAGCGCGCGGACGCGCTAGGGGGCTAGCTCCCCGCTCCCCCCAACAGCTCCAACTGTGCCATGGGCGAGAAGCTCACCCGGTGGTGCCGGGTGGGCGGGCACTGCTTGAGCGCCGCCAAGTGCTCGGCGGTCGCGTACCCCTTGTTCGCCTCCCAGTGAAACTGCGGGTAACGCGGCGCCAACCGCTCCATGAGGCGATCACGCACGCACTTCGCGAGGACGGCGGCGGCCGAGACCGACTGACAGATGCTGTCCCCCCCCACCACCGGCTCGTGCGCCGTGCCCAGCTCCGGGAGGGACGTGCCGTCGATCAGAATGTGGTCGGGAATGATGCCGAGACGGTCGAGCGCGCGCCGCATGGCCAGCGCGCTGGCCCGCCGGATGTTGATGCGATCGATCTCCCGCACCGAAGCCGCACCCACGGCCCACGCGCGGGCGGCGACGCGCACTTCGGCGGCCACGCGCTCGCGCTCGGCGGGAGTCATCAGCTTGGAGTCTTTGAGACCTTCGATGGGGCTCTGGCCCGGGGGGAAGACCACCGCCGCGGCCACCACCGGTCCGGCGAGGGGACCACGGCCCACCTCATCCAGACCGGCGACGAACGCGAAGCCCTTCGCCCAGAGCGCGGTTTCGCGCTCAAGCGTCGGGTCGGGCACTCAGGACTCTTGCCGCTCCCGAATGCGGGCGGCCTTGCCCGACAGCTTGCGGAGGTAATACAGCTTGGCGCGGCGCACCCGACCCGGCCGCACCACCTTGATGCTGGCCACGATGGGGGAATGGAGCGGGAACACCCGCTCGACGCCGACACCACCGGAAACCTTGCGGACGGTGAACGTCTCGCTCGTCCCCGCGCCCCGGCGCCCGATGCAGACGCCCTCGAACGCCTGCAGCCGCTGCTTGTCTCCCTCGCGCACGCGCACGGAGACACGAACCGTGTCGCCCGGACGGAAATCCGGGAAGTCGTCGCGTAGACCCTCGCGCTGGACCTCTTCCAGTCGTTTCATGCTTCCACCTCTTACGCCTCGGCCCCTTCGGACCCGTCTTCGGCGTGATACCTGGCCCACAGATCGGGCCGCCGCCTTCGTGTAAGCTCCTCCGCCTGCGCCTGCCGCCAGGCGGTAATCTTCTCATGGTCACCGCTCAAGAGCACCTCGGGCACCGTCATCCCGCGGAACTCGGCGGGCCGGGTATAGCTCGGCGGGCTGAGCAGCCCCTCGTAGAACGAGTCGCTCGCCGCCGACTCATGATCGCCCAGCGCCCCGGGCAGTAGCCGTGCCACCGCGTCCACCACGCACAGTGCCGCGAACTCGCCCCCCGAGAGCACCACATCCCCCACGGAAACCTCTTCCGTTCCCTCCCGCAGGGCCACCCGGGCGTCCACGTCCTTGTAATGCCCACACAGGAGCGTCAGCTCCTCGCCCAATCCGTACCGCACCACATCGTCATGCGTCAGAGGCCGTCCGCGCGCCGAGAGCAGCACCACCGGCGGACCGGCCTCGAGGTCGTCGAGCGCCTCGAAGAAGGGCTCGGGCTTGAGCACCATCCCGGCACCACCGCCGTAGGGCGTGTCGTCGACGGTGCGGTGCCGGTCATGGGTGTAAGCCCGGAGATCCACTACCCGGATCTCGACCAGCCCCTTCTCCGCCGCCCGACCCAGAATGCTCGTGCGCACCGGCGCATCGAACAGCTCGGGAAACAGCGTTACCACGTTGATCCGGAGCACCTAGAGCTCCAACAGGCCCTCGGGCGGATCCAGCTCGATCACCCTCTCGGCCCGGTCGACCTTCTTCACGATCGGTCGGCGGAACGGGACGAACACCTCCCGGCCCTCGATCTCCACCCCGAGCAGCATTCCGCCACCCTGCGTCTCCACGAGGCTGGTCGCCTTGCCGACCTCGCACCCACCCACGAGGACGCTCGTGCCCGGCACCTCGTGCAAATAGAGCTCGCCCTCGCCGGGCGGCTCCAGTTGGTCCTGTGGCATGCCCAGCAGGCGCTGCCGCCAGCCCTCCAGAGTGGTGCGGTCCTCCACCGCCTCGAACTTCAGCAGCCATTGCCGATGATACGGGCGGCTTCGCTCGATGGTGAGCGGGACGCCGATCGGTGCCCCCGACTCATCCACCGGCACGAGCTGCTGCCCGGCGGCAAAGACCCGCTCGGGCTGGTCGGTGAGCACCCAGGCCACCACCTCGCCCTTCAGCCCGTGCGGCTTGCGGACGCGCGCGACCGCCAGGTACGCGCCGCCCACGGCCCGCTCAGCTGCTGGCGGGCGCGTTGA
>JBDGXT010000197.1:0-5227 GCA_039584455.1 Gemmatimonadota bacterium | reverse complement strand
GCTGCCGACGGCGATTGGCTACCTAGGGGTGCTGATCCCCCTGCTGTTCTACGAAATGCGATTGCTGCGGAATGAGACTGCACGACATACAGACGCCGGCTGATACGGCACACGCGGCAGAGGCGGTGACGCAGGCTCCCGAGCAGGTGGATCTCGGTGAGATCCTGATGCATCACACGGCCGATGCCTATGCGCTGGACTTCGAGCCGCTCTTGGTGTTCCTCACTATGTGGTTCGCGGGGCGCCGGCTGGAGAAGCAGCGCGCCGACAGGACCGCGCCCAAGGGGTTCGCCAACGCGGTGGAGGCATTGGTGCTGTGGGTGCGCAACGACGTGGCCATCGCCAACATCGGCGACAACGGCGCCCGGTTCGCGCCGTACATCATGGCGCTGTTCTTCTTCATTCTGTACTGCAACCTGATGGGGCTGCTGCCGTGGGGTGCCACGCCCATGGGCAACTACGCCGTCACGGGTGGCCTGGCGCTCCTGTCACTGCTCGTCATAGAGATCAGCGGTTTGGTGCAGCTCGGGTTCAAGGGCTACATGCGCACCATCTTCCCGCACGTGCCTGGCGTGGGCGGCGCGGGAGCCATGGTGATCTCCGTGGCCATGGCGCCGATCGAGATTCTCGGCAAGCTGGTGAAGCCGTTCGCGTTGTGTGTGCGACTGTTCGGCAACATGACGGCCGGCCACTTCGTGATCCTGGCCCTGTTTGGGATGATCTTCTTGTTCGGCCACATCGAGATGTGGCGCTGGGCCATCGGGGCCGGCTCGGCCGTGCTGGTGCTCGGCGTCATGCTGCTCGAGATCATCGTGGCGTTCGTGCAGGCCTACGTCTTCACGCTCATTACGGCGGTGCTGATCGGCGTGATGCAGCACGAGCATTAGAGAAAGAGGGAGCGGCCCGCGCGCTTCGCGCCGCTCCGACAGGTACCCGGCCGGGTGGTCGGGGATTCCCGCTGGCCCTCGGGCCGTTGGCGGGTTACCGCAGTGAGGTCGCTCGGGAGAGGCGGCACTCGCGCGGGAAGCGCAACAACGAGGTGCGATCTCCCACAACGATGAGGACCTGAAACATGTTTGCGAACTTGCTTCCCTTGTTGGCGGCCGCACAGGAGGCCGCACAGCCGGCCGCCGGCGGTGACACGCTGGGCGTCGGTATCGGAATCGGCCTGGCCCTGGTGGGCGCGGGCCTCGCCGCCAACGACATCCGCGGCACGTCGCTGCTGATCGCCTTCCTGATGGAAGGCGCTACGATCATCGCCGTCATCATGGCGCTGGTCGCGAAGATCCTCTAGCATGCTCGCGACTTTGTTGCTGCTCTCGGAGGAAGGGGCCGAAGGCGGGCTCGGCGGGCCGTTCTCGGCCGAGCCCGGGCTCATCATCTGGACCTGGCTCGTCTTCATTGTCCTCTTCCTGCTGCTCCGGAAGTACGCGTGGCCGCCCATCGTGCGGCTCACCGAGGAGCGCGAGAAGCTGATCAAGCAGCAGCTCGAGGAGGCGGAGCGGGTGAACGTCGAGTCCAAGGCGGCGCTTGAGGAGCACAAGAAGCTGCTCGAGGGCGCCAAGGGCGAGGCGCACGCGTTGATCAACGAGGCCAAGGCTGTGGGGCAGAAGGAGCGCGAGCAGCTGCTGGCCAAGGCGCGCGACGAGCAGCAACAGTTGCTCGAACGGGCCAAGCGTGAGATCGACGTGGAGCGCGAGAAGGCGGTCACCGAGCTCCGCCGCGAGGCCGTAGAGCTGTCGCTCGCCGCGGCGGCCAAGCTGATCCAGCAGCGGCTGGACAGTGAGGGCGACCGCAAGATCGTGGAGCGGTATCTCGACTCGCTGGGGGACAACTAGCGGTGCGAGAGACGACGATCGCGCGCAATTACGCCCAGGCGTTGTTCGAGTTGGGCGAGCGCCACGACGAGACCGAGCGGTACGCGGATCTCATCGAGGGGCTGGCCGGCGCCATCGAGCAGGTGCCGGCGGTGCGCGTGGTCTTGGAGTCGCCGCGCGTGCCCAAGCCCAAGAAGCAGGAGATCCTGACCAGCGCGCTGCAGAAGTACGCGCCGGAGCCGTTCCTGCGGTTTCTCCGGGCTGTGGTGAAACGCGGGCGGCAGGGGATCCTGCCGGCGATCAGCCGGGAGTACCTGGAGCTGGTGGACGAGAAGTTCAACCGCGTCCACGCCGGCGTCACGCTGGCGCGCGAGCCGGACAAGAAGCTCCAGGAAGCGGTGCGCGCCAAGCTCAGCGAGGTGACCGGGAAAGAAGTGATCCCGCACTTCCGCACGGACCCGGCGATTCTGGGTGGTTTGATCCTGCGAATGAACGACCGCATCATCGACGGGTCGCTCCGGCGGAAGATGGTGAACCTCAAGCGGCAGTTGCTGCGCACCTGAGTTGAGAGAGTTGCCGACCATCTCGCGCGGCGATGGCGTGTCGTTGGCTGCGGGCGAGGTGGCGGAGGCGTAACTTATCTGACCCCGGGCCCACGTCCGGGGTCAGTCGCGTTTCAGGGGGAGCTGATGGGAGTCAAAGCCGGGTTCATCGGGTTAGGGGCGATTGGCCGGCCGATCGCAGTGCACGTGGCACGCGCGTTCGAGACCACGGTGTGGAACCGCACGATCGAGAAGGCGCAGGCGTTTGCGGAGACGGAGGGCGCGCAGGTGGCCGCGGGGCCGGCGGCGCTGGTGCAATGGGCGGATGTGGTGATCACCTGCCTCCCCACCTCGGCCGAGGTGCGTGAGGTGGTGGAGAGCGCCGGGGGGACGTGGCGCCAGGGCCAACTGCTGGTGGACTCCACGTCGGGTGATCCCGCGGCGTCGCGCGCCATTGCCGAGTGGCTCGCCGGTAGCGGCGCGGGTTTCGTGGATGCCCCCGTGAGCGGCGGCACGAGCGGTGCTGAGGCCGGCACCCTCACCCTGATGCTCGGTGGGGAGGAGAAATGGGTCGCCCAGGCGGAGAAGATCGTGCAGCCCTACGCCGGAAAGGTGGTGCACGTTGGTCCTGTCGGCACCGGCCACGCCGTGAAGGCGCTCAACAACGCGCTGCTCGGCATCAACATTCAAGCATCGGGTGAATGCCTGGCGGCGCTGGTCAAGCTCGGCGTGCCCGCCACCAAGGCGCTGGAGGTGATCAACGCCTCGAGCGGACGCTCCAATGTGACCGAGAACCTCATCCCCGAGCGCGTCGTGTCGCGCGCCTGGTTGCGCACGTTTCGGCTCGCGTTGCTCGACAAGGACATCGGGATCGCGCTCAAGGTGCTGGAGGACACGGGCGTGCCGAGTGATGCGATCGGCATGACCAAGCGCGTGTTCGGGGAGGGCCGCAAGGCGCAAGGCGAAGAGGCCGATCACGTGGAACTGATCAAGGAGATCGAGAAGGCGGCGGGAGTGGAGATCCGCTAGCGGTTTACAGGATTCTTCACGGATTCCTAACGCCGCGCGATACACAATGGGGCGGCATCGCCCGCCGGGGCGGACGACCAGGGCAGGGAGGCCGGAGAGAGCACGATGAGGCTGCGGGAACGTCGCAAGGGGGAGCGTCGGGCGGGAAGCGACCGTCGCTCGCTGACAGAGCGCCGCCAAGGCGAGCGCCGGCAGGCGACTCAGGCCGTGGCTGGCGAGCGTCGCTCGGGGCTCGATCGGCGTGTCAGGCAGCGGCGCAGGGGTACCGAGCGCCGCGGGATCCTGGACCGGCGGGCCGCCGCTCGGGTGCTCATGCAGCAGGCCGTGCCTCTGGCAAAAGGCCCCCGGGAGATTCCCAAGGACCTCGTGCCGTTCATCCTCGTCCTGTTAGCGCTTCTCTATCTGCTGTGGCGGCTCCTGTCGCAGCAGTTTGGAGGGTTCTAGCCCGATCGGCGCTCGGTCGCTCCTACATCCCTTCCGGCTCAGGAACCACCGACCAGATAATGTCGTCGTGGGCCTTGATCATGCCCCCGATGTGCTGCCACACCGCGGGGTCGGCGGTGATTGCCGCGGTGATCCGCTCGAACGTGTCATCCATGTTGTCCCATGCTTCGAAGAAATACAGCACCTTCCAGTTGAAGCGCCCGCCGGTGTTGTGTCCCTCGGTTACCCAACCGCCCAGGATGCCGTCCGCCATGGCCTGGTTGAGCGCCGGCGCGATGACCTCATCCCAGGTGCTGTTCCAGTCGTCCATGTCGGCGAAGCTGAGCTGGTAACGTGAGTCGTACACATACTGCGTGGCGGGTGCCGGGTCGGTCATGTAGACACCAGTGATGTCCCAGATCTCGTCATGGTGCGCCCGGATCATTTCGGCGCCCCGGTCGAGGTCTTCCGGGAATCGCTCGGCAAGCCGTCCCAGGTACTGTTCCCAGAACTGGCTGAGCTGCGCCCACTCCGGAGCCCGCACCGCGAACCGCCAGTTGTACTCCCCGCCCGTCTGATGTGACCAGACGTTCCAACCCTGGATGACTCCCTCTTCCTGGAGCTCCTGGAGGATGGGGACCGAGACGTTATGGTACTGCTGGATCCACTCCTGCATGTCGGCGTAGCCGATCTTGTAGTAGGCGACATACACGAGAAGGGGTTGTTGTTCTTCCGTTTCCTGCGCTGCCACAGCAAACGGGGCCAGCACGGCCAGGGCGAGAACTGCGAGTACAGTCCGTCTCATGATGGCCTCCTGGGAGGGGGTGATGGCGAACGTGGCAAAGCTACCCGCGCGGTCCGGAGGTGGTAAGAGTCGCTCTGGTCCTAGTCAGGGCTCTTCCGTCCCACGGGCATGATGGCCAGCGGCTCGTGGTCGGCCGGGAGTTTGAGCACTTCCTTGACGTCCGCGTCCGTAAAGGCGCCGATGAGCACTGTGCCCAATCCGAGCGCTCCCGACTGCAGGTAGATGCTCTGGGCTACGGCTCCTACCTCGATGCGTGCGTAGCGCGTCCCGCGGTCGCGCGCCCGTAATGGACGACTGCCGCAGTGCCGCTCCGGTGAGTGCTTCCCTCATGTCACCGGCGCCGACCGGTTCCAATGCGTGCTCCAGCGGCACGTACCGGTAGAGTCCCGTCTCGATCCCTTCGACATTCCCCGCCACGAGGTAGACCTCGAGAGGGTATAGTGCACCCGCCGAGGGAGCCGTGCGCCGCCCGCCCATCCACTGCCACTCCGGCGGCCAGTGCGACGGCCGCTCCGCCTGCGGCCGGGTGACGCCCTGAGCAGCCCATAGGAGCTGTCCGACCTCCTCGAGAGTAACGGCCGCTTCCGCAAACTCCCGAGTCGAGCGGCGCT
>JBDGXT010000017.1:0-24884 GCA_039584455.1 Gemmatimonadota bacterium | reverse complement strand
GGCCTCGAGCAGGTCGCGGAAGCGGCGGTTGGTCTCCTGCGCGGTGCCGAAGCCGGCGTACTGGCGCATGGTCCAGAGCCGACCCCGGTACATCGTGGGGTGGATCCCGCGGGTGAAGGGAAAGGCGCCCGGCGCCTCCGGTCCGTAGGACTCCTCGATGGGGAGCCCCGACGGAGAGCGCCGCTCTTCGCTCACGTGGCCGCCACCGCGTCCACCTCCGCCACCGTCTGCTGGACGAAGGCCACGTCCTCCTTGCTGCCGATCAGCAGCGGAGTGCGCTGGTGCAGCTCGGTGGGCTGGATGTCCAGGATGGGCGTCGCGCCGTCCGTCGCAGCGCCGCCCGCCTGCTCCGCGATGTACGCCAGCGGGGCCGCCTCATACAGGAGCCGCAGCTTGCCCTTAGGCGCCTTGGAGTCGGCAGGATACATGAACACGCCGCCGGACAGCAGGTTGCGGTGGAAGTCGGCCACCAGGGAGCCGATGTACCGCGCGTTCTTGCGCTGCTCGGAGTTCTCGACGCCCTTGAACGCCTGCACGACCTTGCGGTACCCCTCGGACCAGCGCCGGTAGTAGCTCTCGTTGATGCTGTAGTACTTCCCCACCTCCGGCGTCTTGATGTCGTGGTCGCACAGGCGGAACTCGCCGATGGTGGGGTCGAGCGTGAACATGTGCACGCCGTGCCCTACGGTATACACCAGCACGGTGCTCGATCCGTGGATCACGTACCCGGCCGCCACCTGCTTGCGTCCCAGCTGGAGGCAGTCCTCCAGCGTGCCGGGGCCCCTCGCGGTCACCCGGTGGTGGATGGAGAAGATCGTGCCGATCGAAACGTTGACTTCGATGTTAGACGAGCCGTCGAGCGGGTCGTGCAGCAGCACGTACTTGCCCGGGTGGTTCTCCTCGGCGATTGGGAAGGGCTCCTGGTCCTCCTCGGACGCCATCACGCACACGCGCCCGGTGTAGGCGATGCACTGCTTCATGGTATCGTTGGCGATCACGTCGAGCTTCTGCTGCTCTTCCCCTTGCACGTTGGTGCGGCCGAACGCCCCCAACACGTCCACCAACCCCGCGCGCCGCACGTAGCCCGAGATAACCTTCGCAGCTAGCGCGATGTCGTAGAGCAGCTGCGTAAGCTCACCCGTGGCCTCGGGGTGCAGCCGCTCCTGCTCGAGGATGAAGCGCTCGATCGTAACCAGCTGCGAATCCAACACCATAGTATCCCCCACCCGGAAGAAGGCTGTCCCTGATCGATCGAAAAATAGCGCCCATCCGAGCGGATCGTTACCGTGCCGCCCCGATCGGTGCGCCACACCGGAATCTGCCTGGCTTTCAACCGCGCCAGCACCGCGGGCGCCGGGTGGCCGTAGCGGTTGCGGCCCACGCTGATCACCGCCGCCTCGGGGCGCGCACTATCCAACCACCGGGCGGTAGTCCCGCCAGCGGAGCCGTGGTGGCCCACCTTGAGAAGGTCGGTGTCCGGAATGCTGGGGGCGAGCAGCGACTCAGCGGGAGCACCGATGTCGCCGGTGAACAGGGCATCGAAGCAGCCGTAGCGCAGGTGCACCACCACCGAGTTCTCGTTGGGTTCGGTGCGCCGCGTGATCCAGCGCTGCGAGGGATGCAGGACGGCCACTACCACGGAATCCACCACCAGGGTGTCGCCCGCCCGCGCTGCGCGCCACGGCGTCCCGTGCCGGTCCACCATGCCCAGATACTCCAGGTAGAGGGACGTCCCAAGTGCCTGCCCCGGTTCCAGCACCAGGCGGGCATCGAACTCCTGCAGCACCGCCGGCACACCGCCCAGGTGGTCGGCGTCGCCGTGCGACACCACCAGCGCCGCCAGCTCATCGACCCGCTGCCGCCGAAGAAACGGGGCCACCACGCGCCGACCTATGTCGCCCGCCGGGCCGCGTGGCCCGCCATCCAACACCATCCAGTGACCGCCCGGAGTCCTGATCGCGATGCCGTCGCCCTGGCCGACGTCCAGTACGTGGATGACGAGTTCTCCCTCTCGCTCGCCCGACCTGAGGGCCGTGGCGGCTAGCAGCCCCCAGCTCCCGAGAGCCGAGCCCAGCAGCACGCGCCGCAGGACGAGTGCCCACGGGGGGCGACGGCGCGACAGCCACACGACCAGCAGCAGCAGGGCCAACCATGGCGCGGCGGCGGTCGGGCCCGGGGCAACGCTGAGGTGCCCGCCGGGGAGCAGCGCAGCCCACCGGGCAGTCAGCTCTAACCCGGCCAGCACGAGCCCCGTCCCCCCCGCCATGATGCCGAACGCCAGACTCGCCAGCACGCCGGGCACGGCGACACCGGCCAAGGGTACCGCGACCAGGTTCGCCAGCACTCCTGCGGGCGACACCGAGCCAAAGGTGTGCGCCGTGATGGGTGCGGTCGCGAGGGTCGCCCCCAACGACGCGGCCGCCAGCTGAGCCACCGGATGGCGCCGGCGTCGCTGGGGCAGCAGCCGGGTGCCCCACCGCGTCCCCCACACGGCCGCGACCGAGAGCCAGGTGCCCACGCCCGCCGCCGCGGACGGATCGAGCAACAGCACCACGAGCACCGCGACCGCAAGCACGGCCGAGAACGGTGGATGCCGCTGGCGGACGCGGGCGACCGCGTAGAGGGTGAAGAAACCCGCCGCTCGCGTGGCGGGTGCGGGAAAGCCCAACAGGGATACGTACGCCCACGTCGCCACCACGCTGCTCAGCCAGGCGGCGCGCTGCGGCAGCACGCGGCGCAGCACCAGGAGGAGCCACCCGGCAATGATCCCCACGTGGAGCCCGGAAATAGCCAACAGGTGAGCGAGCCCCGCCCGCACGAACTCGCGCCGCACCGCCGGGTCCACATCGTGGCGGCTTCCCAACACCATCGCCTCCACCAGGCCGGAGCGCTCGCCGTACAGGGCCCGCAGCCGTCGCGCCACCAGCCCTCGAGCCCTGAACCGGAGTGGACGCGAGCCGGCAAGGACACGCAGGTGTGAGACGCTGACGATCCCTCCCGGACGTGCCGTGCCGACCGCCACCAGGCGGCTC
Source organism: Gemmatimonadota bacterium (assembly GCA_039584455.1). Classification (GTDB taxonomy): domain Bacteria; phylum Gemmatimonadota; class Gemmatimonadetes; order Gemmatimonadales; family GWC2-71-9; genus WVYX01. The sequence continues at coordinate 21,852 of JBDGXT010000017.1, read as the reverse complement.
CCGGCCGGCGGAGCCGCATTCCAGAGCCGCAGACGAACCGTGCCGCCACACCTCTCCTTGGCGTGTAGCACGGAGGCGGTCGTGACACCGCGGCGCCCCGGAGCGTCGTGCAGCCGCAGCGTGACGGCCACGGCGCCCGCCCGCCACACGGCTCGGCAGCTGGACACCTCCTCCGCTGCACGCTGCGCCCCTGCCAGAACGCCCACCACGCAGCTCGCGCCAAGCACACCGCGCCAACGCCAGCGCAGACTGGCGGCCACCGCGCCGGCACCGATCGCCCACACGAGCGCGTTCGGTGCCAAAACGATGAGGCCGGTCCAGAGACCGGCCCCATACGCCGCCACGAGCTGCAGGATGGGCGGCACCGCCGCCCTACACTAGGTCGCGGGTGGGTGCCCCTTCCTGGGCGCCGCCTTCACCTTGCGAAAGCCGTTCAGCAATACCACCGACACGTCCGCGACCGGCTGCTCGGTCTGCTGGGCGACCTTCCCCAGCACCTCGCCGGTGGGCTGCGACACGTACTGCGGCGGCAGGCGGTTGAGCGCATACACGAGCACGTCCTCGCGACACAGTGCGCACCCGCAGAACCCCTCGACCGTGGAGGCCAGCAGCTCGTACTCTCGGATCACGAAGTCCTCGACGAGATTCTTCACCCCATGATGGCCAACTCCTTGCCGGTCGCAGCGGGCACACCCGTGAACGTCGCTCCCGTGGTGCCCGTGAGCCGCACGGTGACGTAGGAACCGATCCAGTCCTCGGGGCCGTCGACCAGCGCGATCTTGTTGGTCCGCGTTCTAGTCTGCAGCAACTTGCCGCGGCGCGCCACCCTCTCGACCAACACCTCCTGCGTACTGCCCACCAACGCGACGTTCTTACGGCACGCCACCTGCCGCACGGTGGCAATGAGCCGCTCGAGACGCTCTCCCGCGTCCGCTTCGGGAACCGGGTCGGGCAGCTTGAGCGCACCCGTGCCCTCCCGTGGCGAATACCGGAAGGTGAACGCGTCATCGAACTCCACCTGCCGCACGAGGCTCTCGGTAGCGAGGAAGTCCTCCTCGGACTCTCCCGGGAAGCCCACGATGACGTCCGTCGTAACGGCCAGGCCGGGAATGGCCTGACGCAACCGTGCCACACACTCGAGGAATCCCTCCCGATCGTAGCGGCGTCCCATGCGTTTGAGAACGCGTGACGAGCCGCTCTGGACCGGGAGATGCACGTGCTCGCACACCGACGGGACCCCCGCCATGGCGTGGATGACGCGGTCACTGAAATCGTTCGGATGCGGGCTGGTGAACCGGATGCGGCGAATCCCCGACACCCCGCCCACGGCCCGCAACAGGTCGGCAAAATCGCACTCGCCATCGTGGTAACTGTTCACGGTCTGGCCGAGCAGCGTCACCTCGGTGACGCCCTCGGCCGCGAGCCCTTCCACCTCGCCCACTACGTCGTCCAGTTTGCGGCTGCGCTCACGCCCGCGCGTCATCGGAACGATGCAGAAGGAGCACCGATAATCGCAGCCCCGCTGCACCGTCACGAAGGCACCCACGCGGTCGCTCACGCGCTGGGTGGGAATGTCCTCGTAGTGTTCCCACGACTTGAACGCGACGTCGGCCGCCCGCGCGCCATCCATCGCGCCAGCGATGAGCGCAGGCAGCCCGCGGTATCCGTCCGGGCCGATCACCAGGTCCACATAGGGCGCCTCGTCCAGCAGCCGCTGCCCCAGACGCTGCGCCATGCACCCGACCACGCCCAACACCACGCCGGGCCGCTTGTGCCGCTTTAGCTCTCCCATGCGTCCGATCACGCGCTGCTCTGCGTTCTCGCGGACGGCACACGTGTTCACCAGCATCACATCAGCGTCTGTCGGATCTTCGGTCGCCACGTAGCCGTCCCCGCCGAGCCGCCCCAGGATCAGCTCGGTATCGGCCACGTTCATCTGGCAGCCGTAGGTCTCGACGTAGACGCGCTTCATCCCGTCAATGCTCTGAGGGCTCCGCCTGCAGCGTGCCGTCCCCGGCATGCCGCAGCACCGTCTCGAACCGGCCCGGCACGACACGGTCCGTCGGCGTGTACACGGTGAGGTAGTCCTCGGTGAGGCCCTCGAACCAACCGCCGGAGCGGCGCAGCAGCACCACGTCGGCGCGCGCGCCGTCGCGGCGCGCCCGATACATCGCGCCCTTGTCGGCCGCCAACGCGCGCAGCTCCGCCGAGCGCGCCGCTGCCGTGCCCGGGGCCACCGCCGCGCCGAGACGACGCGATGCCGTGCCGGGACGCTCCGAGTAGGGAAAGACGTGCAGATAGGTGAACGGCAGGCTCTCGATGAGCCATCGCGTTTGGTCGTGGTCCTCCGCCGTCTCCCCCGGAAATCCCACCATCACGTCCGCCCCGAGCCCGAGCGCCGGCAGTCGCGACGCGAGCCGCTCGATGCGCTCCCGGTAGCGGGCGGCCGTGTACCAGTGGCGCCCCATTCGCTTGAGCACCCGGTCGCTGCCCGACTGAAGCGGAGCGTGCAGATGGGGCGCGAGGCGGTCGGGGGCGCCGAGCATCAGCTCGGCGAGCCGGTCATCTACCTCAGTCGCCTCCAGCGACGACAACCGGTAGCGCACCCCGGGCACGGCGCTCACGAGCCGCTCGACCAGCGCACCGAGGGTGGCCCCGTCGTGCCGATCTCGTCCGTAGGTGCCGATGTGCACGCCCGTGAGCACCAGCTCGGCGTGAGTCGCCGCGAGCCCGGCCGCCTCTTCGACGATCTCCTCGGGTGCGCGCGACCGATTCGCACCGCGCGCCAGCGTCGTGGCGCAGAAAGTACAGTGCTCGTCGCACCCGTCCTGGATCTTCACCCAGGCGCGACTCCCCCGCCCGAACCCCCGCAGAACCGGGTCCACCTCGGCCGACAACCCCAACGCCTCCAACACGCGCGCCGGGTCGGCGCCGGCCACCACACCGGTGACGTTCGGCAGACCCGCGATGGCACCGTCGTCGAGCGCCGTGGCGCATCCCATCACCACCGTGCGGACTCGATCGTTCTGCCGCGCGAGGCGGCGCACGAGTCCGCGCATCTTCGATTCGCTCACGTGGGTGACCGTGCAGGAGTTCACCACGGCCGCGTCTGCTTCTGTGGGATCGTGCACGACGGACGCGCCCACTGACTCCAGGGCCTGGCGTACCGTCTCGGTATCGTATTGGTTGGCCTTGCAGCCGAAAGTGTGGAGATAGACGCGGGTCACGGGAGGAGGCTCAAGCCAATGGAGATCTGCCACGCATCCTCACTCGCTCCGCCGCCATCCCGTGAAACTCGCTCGACCGATCCGTTGAACGCCGCCCGACCTTGCGCGAACCGAAACCCCGCGCCCAGAGAGAAGTCGATCTCCCGCACCTGGTCGTCCTCGGGGCTGAAGGGAAGTTGGGCGTAGCGGAACCCCAGCCGGATGGGCACCCGCGGCCCCACGGAACCGCCGATCTCCAGGCCGGCGCTCACGTCCCACGTATTGAAGGTGGTCGCATCCCCCCCAATGGAAGTCAGCCCCTCCTGCGCGTCCCCCCACGACTGCCACGTGACGGTAGACGCAATCACGAGCCCCGGCACTGGCGCCGCCGCGAACCCGCCGGACACCGTCATCGGAAGGTCCACCCGTCCAATACGGACCGAGTCGCGCGCCGCATCGAGATGACCGTCACTGCGGAACGACGCCCCCATCCGCAGCCAGTTGATCGGATTCCCCGTCAGGCCAACCGACCACCCCAGGCCGGAGTAGCTTACATCGCTATCGTGCCGCAGCGGCGTGTAGCTGTTGTCCTCGTAGTCTCGCTCGATTCGCTCCCGCGTCGATCCGGTCAGGATGTGGAAGCCGGCTCCCAATTGCAGCTTGGAGGAGATGAACCAGCCGACGGCCGCCCGCAGGTCCGCCACCGCTCCGTCGGAGCGGATGCGGTCATCCACCGCGACCGGCTCGTCCCGCAGGATCACCGTGTCGCTCGTGACGACATCCCAGGTGCGCGACAGGTAGTTGGTGTAGGTCGCCTCAAAGGAAACGGGCGTCCCAGTGATCCCGCCTGCCAGGGCTGCATACGGGAACCTCGTGTCCTGCAACCCGTCCACGGAGAGGGTGTCGATCTCGTAATTCCTCAGTGAGGTCAGTGAGCTCACCGTGGCCGAGAGTCGTGAGAGCTGGGATACCGCCGCCGGGTTGACCGCGGAGCCCGGATCCACCACGCCAATACTGCCCGCCATGCCCCGCGCACGCACACCGATGGGCCGGCCGGGGAATCCGAGGCCGACCATGGCGTAGAGCGACGACTGGGCCATGGCCGTCTGCGAGCCACTCACGCCCAGCACGAGGAGGAGTAGCGCGAGCCGCCTCATGGCTCGTTCCGCGGGAACAGCGGGACGTACGTGATCGCCAGCGACGGGGCGCGGCCCGTATTACGGCTCGACCAGAACCGGGCCTGGCCCACCGACGCCGCTTCCGGCACCATCCAGAGCACGATGGAGTGCGGTCTCGAGGTGTCGGCCCGCCACGGCTTGATGATGTGGGTCACGTCGATTACGACCGTGTCGCTCGCACCCACGAAGAGGTTCAGACCACCGACAGAGAGCGTGTCGCGAATCTCCGGGGCCGGCGCGACGATCGGGGACTTGGGTCCCACATCCTCGGTCAGCGCGTCTGCACGCAGCCGCAGCGTGTCGCCGGCGGCCCCCAGAATCGGCTCGGAGGGCACCAAGATCAGAGTGGCGCGGGAGACGTCCGAGGAATCGACGACGTAGCTGGGGAGATCCACCCGCAGGATCGATCGCCAGGAGGGCGCGCCGCCAACGCCGAGGATGTCTCGATTGAACGGCGTCTGATCCACGGACACGTACGAATCGAACCTCGACTGCCGGAAGTCGCTCACCTCGGTCGTGTCTTCGCCCTGCACGCCCCGCGCGTACATGGTCAGCACCGCCTGGCCGAAGCTCTCGAGCGTCGCCAGATCCACCCACGCCTCCGGACCCGAGGCGATGTTGAGCCCCACCGCCGCCACCCACCCATCGTCCACCAGAGTCGGGAAGGCGTCACCGGGAAGCGCTGTGCCGACCGCGCCGTTGACGAAGGTATCCGGCAGGGCAATGACCCCGATCTGCGTGCTGTCCTCGAAGTAGGGCTCGAGGTCGGCATGCGTGGTCGTGGAATCGATGTCCGCCGGGAGGTAGTGCACCACGAGCTCCAGCCCCGATACCGCCGCGCGGCCCGTCACCAGGATGTCGAGCCGGAACGAGTCGATCGAGGCAATTGGGAGGGCGTTGATGACATCGGGCAGCGGGATGAATCGGATGATGGGGCGGCTCTCCGCGGCCGCCCCATCGGTCACCGCCTGGGCGCGCGCCGCCTGGTCGGGCGCCACGTATCCGGTCCAGGCGCTGTCCGCAATGATGCTCACGGCGAACAGCGAGTCGAATGCGTCGATACGCTTGGCCGGGCAGTACTCCGGACAGCTCCCCGGTGCGGTCAAGTCTTCCCGGCACCCGGCGACCAGCATCGTCAGCAGGCTCGCCCCCCACAGGACACGCGCCGCGGTCAGCGTCCCCACCCTCATCGGTGCTTCAGGTCCTCCCGCCCGAACGCGTCGGGCAATAAGTCCTTCAGGCGCCACCGACGCGCCCCATCGGCGCCGACAGCCTCGATTTCCAGATCCAAGCCGAACTCGGCCAGCGCCTGCCGGCACGCGCCGCAGGGTGACCCCCCCGGCGCCGAGTCGGTCACGACCACGAGGCGCGTAAAGCGCTGGGCACCCGCTGCGACCGCCGCGCCAAGCGCCACGCGCTCCGCACAGATACTCAGGCCGTACGAGGCGCTCTCGACGTTGGCGCCCGCGAACAGCCGCCCGTCGTGTGCCTCCAGCGCGGCCCCCACGCGATAGCCGCTGTAGGGAGCGTACGCGCGGCCCTGCGCCTCTCTCGCCGCCTCGGTCAGCCGGTCGCCCACGGCGCCACCCGCGCGAGGAACGAGGACCCCGCTTCCAGCTCCACTGTAAAATACTCAGCCACCGTCGCTCCGATGTCGGCGAACGTGTCCCGTTCCCCGAGCGCCACAGGCTCCACCCGCGGTCCCGCAACCAGGACCGGCACTGCCTCCCGCGAGTGATCGGTGGACGGTGTCGTCGGGTCGTTGCCGTGGTCGGCGGTGAATATCATCACGTCGTCCTCCTGCAATAGGGCAAGCAGCTGCGGCAGCACGCGATCCAGCTCCTCGAGCCCACTATAGAACCCCGCAGGATCGTTGCGGTGCCCCCACGACTGATCGAACTCGATCACGTTGGCAAACACCAGCCCCCGATCCAGCGACTGTAGCGCTTCGGCGATGAGCGCGTACGCCTCCGCGTTGGTCGGCGTGTGCCGGCTCTCGATGTTTCGAGCGGCAAACAGATCATCCACCTTGCCGACCCCGACCCGCGGCACGCCGGCGTGCGCCAACCGGTCGAGCAGCGTCGCCGCCGGCGGCTCCACCGAGAAGTCACGCCGATTCGGCGTGCGCCGCAGGCTCCCGGGCGTTCCCTCGAAGGGCCGGGCGATGACGCGCGAGACTGCATGCTCGCCCACTAGAATCCCGTCGCGCGCCACACGGCAGGCGGCGTACAGCTCCTCCAGCGGGATCGCCTCTTCGTGCGCCGCGATCTGGAAGACGCTGTCAGCAGACGTGTAGACGATCCAGTCGCCCCGCTCCAACTGCTCCGCCCCGAACTCCTCGATGATCGCCGTCCCCGAAGCGGGCTTGTTCCCCACCACGTCCCGTCCCGTCGCCCGCACGAACGCGGCGATCACACTGTGCGGGAAACCCCGCGGGTACGTGGGAAAGGGCCGCTCCAGCGGCAGTCCACAGAGCTCCCAGTGTCCCGTCGTGCTGTCCTTGCCCCGGGAGCGTGGTAGGGCCACGCCGTGAGCGGCCGTGGGGCCCTCACATCTCATCCCGTCCAACGGGCGGCAACAGCCGAGGCCCAATGCCTCCAGGTTCGGCAGCCGCAGCCCGCCCACCGCCCGCGCCAGGTTGCCGAGCGTGTCGCTCCCCTCGTCGCGGTACTCCGCCTGGTCCGGCGCCGCCCCGATGCCGACTCCGTCCAGTACCACGAGGGCGACCCGGCCCCGGTTCATCCGTTCACGTATTCCCGCACCGCGCGCGCACGCAGGCGGGTGAGCACCTCGTAGGCGATCGTCCCGGCCCACCCGGCGAACTCGTCGATCGTGATCTGCTCGTCTCCATCGCGCCCCACCAGGGTCGCGACGTCGCCGACCCGCACCGACGGCACGGTGTCCTCCAGGTCCACCATCACGAAATCCATCGTGACGCGTCCCACGAGCGGACGCCGCGCACTCCCTAGCAACACCTGCGCCTTCCCCTGCACCGCACACGGTACACCATCGGCGTAGCCGATACCCAGCGTGGCCACCGTCGTGTCCCGCGGTGCGGTCCACGTGCCGCCGTAGCTCACCGGCTCGCCGCGCGGCAGCCGCCTGAGGCTCACCACCGGGGCCTCCAACCTCGCCACGGGCAGCGGCGGCGGCAGGTCGGGCGCGTGCTCTCCCCCATAGAGGAAGATGCCCGGACGCACGAGATCGAGGCGCTCCTGCAGCCGCCATGCGCCGGCGCTGTTCTGCGCGTGCACCAACGACGGACGTGAGTCGAGCGCGGCGAGCGCGCTCTGGAACCGCGACCACTGCAGGTCGACCGTGTCACGGCCCTGATCGGCGGCGTAGAAGTGGGTGAAGATCCCCTCCAGCCGCTCCGATTCGAGTGCCGCGATCCCGTCGGTGTCGTCCCACCGTACCCCGCACCGCGCCATGCCCGTGTCGATCTCGACGTGGAACGGCCGGTCCCACACCTTAGCTAAGGCGGGCTCGTCCAACACCGCCCGCAGATCGTCGTCGCGGTACGCCGCCAGCAGATCCACCGACGGCGGGGTGAGCACAAGAATGGGCCGGCGAATGCCGGCCTCCCGTAACTCGATCCCTTCTGCGACGGTTGCGACGCCGTACCCCCACGGCTCGACCGCCTCCAGCGCACGTACCACGGGGAGCACCCCGAGACCGTACGCGTCGGCCTTCACCATCGGGAGCAACGGCGCGCCCTGCGCGGCCGCTTGCACCGTCCGCGCGTTGGCGACCAAGCTTCGTTGACACGTTCACGGACGGACGCGTATTGTAACCGGCTCGAGGACGCAAATGCAAGAACCATCAGCGCTTGGACGCATCGTGGAGTTGGTGCGGGACCTGCGGAAGCGGTGCCCGTGGGACGCCGCGCAGACTCCGGAGACCCTGCGGCCCTACCTGGTCGAGGAGGCCCTGGAGCTGGATCACGCCCTGTCAGGCTCCGACCGCGATCAGATTCGCACGGAGCTGGGCGATCTGCTGCTCCACGTCGCCTTCCAGATCGTGCTCGCCGAGGAGGAGGGTCGCTTCGGCGCCGAGGACCTCACGCGTGCGGTCGAGCAGAAGATGTGGCGGCGCCACCCACACCTGTTCCCCCAGAAGCTCGACGGCGAGACCGAGCGGGCGCCCGTGGACCCCGACACGTGGGAGCGCACCAAGCTGGAGGAGCACGGCGAGCAGCGGCCCAGCGTGCTGGATGGACTACCACCCACCCTGCCGGCACTGCTCATGGCGTATCGGCTGCAGGAGCGGGCTGCCGGAGTCGGCTTCGACTGGCCCGACGCGCAAGGGCCCCGTGAGAAGGTGTGGGAGGAGCTGCGTGAGCTCGAGCAGGAGATCGAGCGCGGCGGCACGCCCGAGGAGATCGGCGCGGAGATCGGCGATCTGTTGTTCGCCGTCGTAAACCTCGCCCGCAAGCTCGGGAGCGACCCACGCGCAGCGCTGGAACAGGCCAATGCCAAGTTCGCGGAGCGGTTCCGCGCGGTCGAGCGGCGGGCAGCCGAGCGTGGCGTCGACCTGGGCCGCGCGTCGCTGGCCGAGTTGGATGTGTTGTGGGACGAGGTGAAGGCGAAGGAGTAGCGCTAGGGATACAGTCGCGTCATCATGCGCGGGAACGCAATGGCCTCCCGGATGTGGGGGATGCCGCAGATCCACGCCACCGTGCGCTCCACTCCCAACCCGAACCCCGAGTGCACGAAGGTGCCGTGCTTCCTGAGGTCGAGATACCACTCGTAGGGCTCCTCGGGCAGGTACAGCTCGCGAATGCGCTCCAGCAGGCGGTCGTGGTCGTCCTCCCGCTGGCTTCCCCCGATGATCTCCCCGATGCCCTCCGGCGCAAGCAGGTCGTTGTTCAGCACCGTGCGTGGATCCTCGGGGTTCTGCTTCATGTAGAACGCCCGCACCGCGCGCGGATAGTTATAGACGAACACCGGCCGGTCGTAGGTGTCGGACAGGGCGATCTCCTCGTCGGCGCCGAGATCCTGACCCCACTCGATGCCCTTGCCGAGCTCGCCCAGCTTGGTGATCGCGTCACTGTACGAGATGCGGTGGTACGGCGGCGTCACCCGCTCGAGCGGCGCGGTGTCGCGCTCGAGCTCCTTCAGCTCCTCCGCACGGCGCTCGAGGCATCGGCCCACGATGTACGAGACGAAGTCCTCCTGCAACTGCATGTTCTCGTCGGAGTCGAGCCACGCAGCCTCGGGCTCCACCATCCAGAACTCGGCGAGATGGCGCCGTGTCTTGGACTTCTCCGCGCGGAACGTCGGGCCGAAGCAGTAGACCCGTCCCAGGGCCGCCGCCGCCGCCTCGAGGTAGAGCTGCCCGGTCTGCGCCAGGTAGGCACTGCCCAGATCGAAGTACTCCGTCTCGAACAGCGTGCCCGCCGACTCGCCGATGGCGCCCGTGAGGATCGGCGTGTCCACCAGGACGAACTCGCGCCCGTTGAGGAAATCTCGGATGGCGCTGACCACCTCGTGCCGCACACGCATGATCGCCACCTGGCGGCGGCTGCGGAGCCAGAGGTGCCGGTGCTCGAACAGGAACGCGGTGCCGTGCTCCTTGGGCGTGATGGGGAAGTCGGGACTGGGGGCGAGCACCTCGAGGCCCGACACCGTCAGCTCCACCCCGCCGGGTGCCCGCGCCTCGTCTCGCGCGGTGCCCCGCACGGCGACCGCAGTCTCCAGAGTGAGCTCCTTGAAGATCTCCCACACCGACGGAGCGACTTCCTTCTTGAGGACGACGGCCTGCAGGTAGCCGGTGCCGTCCCGCAATACCACGAAGCCGATCTTCCCGCTCGAGCGGGTGGTCATCACCCAGGCCCGCACGGTCACCTCGGCATCGAGGTGATCGCGCAGTTCGTTGATGCGGAGGGCGTCGGTCATGGCGCCGGTATCGTAGCCATGGGGACGTGAGGGGGGCAAGGGGAACCTGGGAGGCGCGTCGTCGGTTCAGCGGTAGATAGCGACCCTGGGCGCAGGCATACTGCGCTCACACTCAGCATCGATCTCGTACACTCCGGTGAGGCCCCCATGAGCGAACTGGCCGAGAAGCACTGCGTCCCCTGCCGCGGCGGCGTGCCACCCCTCAACGCCGATCAGATCGCCACGCTGCTCGATATCATCCGAGGCGGCTGGCAGGTGGTGGATGAGCACCACCTGGAGAAGGAGTACGCCTTCGACGACTTCGCCCAGGCCCTGGCCTTCACGAACCGCGTCGGGGCAGTGGCCGAAGAGGAGGGCCACCACCCCGACATTTACCTGAGCTGGGGCAAGGTGGGTCTCAAGATCTGGACCCACAAGATCGACGGCCTGACGGAGAGCGACTTCATCTTCGCCGCCAAGGCCGACCGCGCGCGCTAAGCCGGCTTGCGCGCCCGCACGAATGCGCTCATGAACGCCGCGACGCCTGGGATCTCGAAATTGCGCGTGGCCTCCATGCCGATGTCCTCGAATCCGGCTGCCGCGAGTTTGGAGCGGTAGTCTCCCTCCTCCAGCGCCCCACCCAGACACGACGACCAGAGCGCAGCGTTCTGCCGCACTTCCGGTGGCAAGTCGCCGAGCGCCACGACGTCGCTCACGGCAAACCGCCCGCCGGGCTTGAGCACGCGGAACGCCTCCTCGATCACGCGCGTCTTGTCGGACGAGAGGTTGATCACGCAGTTGGAGATGATGACGTCCACGCTCGCATCGGGCAGCGGGACATCCTCCATCTCCCCCTTGAGGAACTCAACGTTCTCCACGCCGGCCTTGCGCTGGTTCTCCCGCGCGAGGTCGAGCATCTCGTCAGTCATGTCGAGCCCGTAGGCCTTGCCAGTGGGGCCGACGCGCTGGGCCGACAGCAGCACGTCGATGCCGCCGCCCGATCCCAAATCCAGCACGACCTCTCCCTCGCGTAGCTCGGCCAGCGCCGTGGGGTTCCCGCACCCGAGGGAAGCCAGTTTCGCTCCGTCGGGAAGGTCGGCGACCTCCGACTCCTCGTAGAGGCTGAGCGAGATGGGCTCTCCGCCCTTCGTATCCGAGCAGCAACACGCCGAGTCCCCCTGCGCGGCTTTGCGGGCGGCCTCGGCGTAGTGGTCGCGTACGGTTGCTTTGATGTCTTCCGTCATCTTCTCACACCTTTCTTGCGTCGCACGTCAGCAGCACTTCACCGCCAGCTTGGAGCGTTTCTTGTGTTCCTTGGCGAGGGCGGCCAGCTCACTGCCCAGCTCCTCGAGCGCGGCCGGATCGATCGAGTAGTGTATCCAGCGACCGTCCCGCCGCGTCTGCACCAGACCCGCATCCCGCAGCGTCTTCAGGTGGAACGACAGCAGCGGCTGTGTGATATCGAGCTGCCCGGCGAGATCACATACGCACACCTCGCTCCCCATCAGCAGGTGGAGGATGCGCAGGCGGGTCTCGTCGCCCAGGGCCCGATGACGGGCCACTGCTCTGGCCAGCTCCTTCGGTCGCGGCTGTTTCATAAATGACTATTTAATCAACTATTCTTTATATGTCAAGCGTGGGAGACGTTTGGTGGCGACCTTTTCCGATACGATGTGTCCCAATGCGCCCAACCATCAGCGACTCTTTCCAATTGCCGCGTGTCTATAAGCTGGCCGCGACAGCTCTGCGGCTTCCGACACTCACACAGGCACGCCATGAACACGCGACAGATCAGAACGCTCGCCGCCTTCTCGCTCATCGCACTGTCCGGCTGCGGCCGCGAGACATCACGGAAGCAAGTCCTGCTGCGCGACAGCGCGCAGGTCGAGATCGTGGAGTACGCCTTCGGGGCGGGAGCGAACCTCCCGACGTGGGGCGTCACCCCGGCCCCGTCACTGCAAATCGGAGCCTTCCAAGGAGACCCGGAGTACCAGCTTCACCGGGCGATGGGTGCCGTACGACTCTCCGATGGGGGCGTCGTGGTTGCGAATGCTGGCACACACCAGCTGCGGTTCTACGATGCGGCGGGGCAGTTCACCCATGCAGTCGGGAGGGAGGGAGGCGGCCCCGGGGAGTTCGCTAGCCTCTCGTCAGTATTGCGGATCGCGGGCGACTCGCTCGTGACCTGGGATTGGGGGAACTCCAGGTTGACCTTCTTCGACGCCACCGGTCGGTTCGCTCGCACCGTGACGTTGACGCTCGTGGAGGGGCGAGGCCTACCGCTCCCCGTCGGCAGACTCCGGGACGGGCAGCTCCTCGTCGTGGCCATCGGCTTTCCCACCCCGGGCGTGACCACCGGGATACTGCAGGACACGGCCGCCCTGTACCGCTGTAACGCACAGGGCGAGCCGCGCGACAGCCTGCGCCAGTTCCCGTACAGCGACCTGCAGCTGTTCGAGACACAGCACGGGCCATCGGTGACGCGACTGCCGTTCGGCCGGACCACCCAAGTCGGGACCGTGGGGGACGGGTTCTTCGTTGGGACGTCCGATGCGTACGAGATCCGCTTCTATTCGAGCGACGGGACACTGCAGCGCATCGTGCGCAGGGAACACCGGCGCCGCCCAGTTACCGACGCCGACATCCGGCGCTACAAGGAACGTCGCCTGGCGACGGCCAGCGAGATGGAGAAGACGCGGTTCCAGTTGGAGCGCCGGCTCGATGAGACCGAGTATCCCACCACGATGCCGGCCCACGGTACCGTCATGGTCGGGCGGGACGACCACCTGTGGGTAGCCGACTACGTCGCCCCCGGCGAGCCCAGGCGCTGGACGGCATTCGATCGGGCGGGCCGCATGGTCGCGGCGGTGGACACGCCGCCGGGATTCCTCGTGTTCGAGTTCGGATCGGACTACGTGCTGGGTCGCAGCCGCGACGAGCTGGACATCGAGCGGGTGCAGCTGTATTCACTCGTGAAGCCCTGAGTACGGGCTAGGCCAAGGTCCTGCGGCTCTTGCCGAGCGGTCATGGACCGAGCATCGTGCGTGTATCCGTTGACCGTGGGGGTCCGCAGGTGACGCGCCAATTCGAGAGCCAGCCCGCCAAGGCTTCAGAGGTGACCGCACCCGCTGCGGAACTGCAGCAGATTCCCGGAGTCGGGCCGAGCATCGCCCAGGATCTTCGGGATCTTGGTGTCGGGCAAGTAGCCGACCTCGACAGTGCTGATCCTGAAGAGCTGTATGAACGATTATGCGCGCTCCGTGGGGAACACATCGACCGATGCGTCCTCTACGTGTTCCGGTGTGCGGTGTATTTCGCAAGCCATGATGTGCACGACCCTCAGCGCCTGAAGTGGTGGCGCTGGAAGGACAGGAAAGACTCGACCACCTGAGTCGCGCGGGTTGCTGCGGAGACAGCTATGCTTCGCCCTACACAGCCCCGATATGAAGGGGGCCGCGGTGCTCTACCTCAGGGGTGATGGCAGCCTGACCTTCTACGACTCGGCAGGAACGGCGACCGCGCGGTTTCCGCAGCGCTGAGCATGGGGGGTGCCGCAGGGCGCATGAAGCCCGGACCCCGCGCCCCGAGGCCCCCTACCCCACCCTGAACAGCTCCATCCCCCGCTCGTAGCGCCGCTCGATGCGGCTGCGCAGGCGAGCCTGCTCCTTGCCCGAGAGGTTGGGGTCGCGCGCAATGAGCTCGAGTGCCGTGCGTCGGGCAGCCACCACGAGGTCACCGTCGGTCTCCAGATCGGCAAACCTGAGGTGGAACCCTCCGGCCTGGCGGGTGCCGGCCAGCTCGCCCATGCCACGCTCTTTGAGATCGAGCTCCGCGATCTTGAACCCGTCACTGGTGCGCGCCAGCCGCTTGAGTCGGGGCATGGCCATCGGCTGGTCGCAGATGAGAACGCAGTGGCTCTCTTCCGCACCCCGGCCCACCCGGCCGCGCAGTTGGTGCAGCTGCGCCAGCCCGAAGCGCTCGGGATGCTCGACCACCATCACCGTCGCGTTGGGCACGTCGATCCCTACCTCGATCACGGTAGTCGCGACGAGCACGTCCAGCTCCCCATCGCGGAAGCGCCGCATCACCGCATCGCGCTCCTCGGACTTCATGCGACCGTGTACCAGCCCGACACGCAGGGTCCCCAGCTTGCGTTCCAGCTCTTCGGCCATTGTAGTAGCCGCCTTCAGGTCCACCCGCTCCGACTTCTCGATCACCGGGTAGACCACGTACACCTGTCGGCCCGCGGCACACTGCTCCTGCAGGAACGCGTAGATCTTGCTCCGCTCCTTGCTGGTACGGACACCGGTCTTCACGGGCGCGCGTCCCTTGGGCTTCTCCTTCAGCGCGGAGATGTCCAGATCGCCGTACAGCGTGAGTGCGAGGGTGCGGGGAATCGGCGTCGCCGAGAGCAGCAGCACGTCGGGCGCCTCCCCCTTCTCGATCAGCGCGGCGCGCTGCTCCACGCCGAAGCGGTGTTGCTCATCGATTACGACGAGCCCCAGGCGGCTGAAGTCGGTGGTCTCCTGGATCAGCGCGTGCGTACCCACGATGACGCGGGCGCCACCCGTCGCGATGCGCTCCCGAACCGCCGCCTTCTCCGAAGCCGAGAGTCTACCGAGCAGGACTTCGGGTTGGATGTCGAGGGCCGCCACCAGCCCGCCGAGAGTGCGCGCGTGCTGTTCCGCGAGCAGCTCAGTGGGGGCCATGAACACCGCCTGGTAATCGTTCTCCACCGCCAACAGCATGGCGAACAGCGCCACCACCGTCTTGCCGGTCCCGACCTCTCCCATGAGCAGGCGGTGCATGCGTGCGTCGCTCACCATGTCCTTGGTGATCTCGCGGACCGCCCGCTTCTGCCCCGCGGTGAGCTCGAACGGGAGCACGTGCTTGAGCTTGGTCGTGAGTTCCTTCTTGACCTCGAAGTGCGGCCCCTTCTTGGCGCCCTTGGCCAGGTGACGCGCCCGGGCGACGACGAGCTGCAGGTCGAGCAGCTCGTCGAGCGCGAGTCGGCGCCGGCCCGCCTCCCACGCGCCAGGGGCCCCCGGCCGGTGGATCGTGCTGAACGCCTCGCGCAACCCGGGTACACCCGTCTCACGACCCAAGGCCGGCGGGGTGACATCCTCCACCACGGCCACCATCTGGTCGAGGTGGTCGGCGATCACGCGTCGGATCTGCCGATGCGTGAGTCCCTCCGTCGCCGGGTAGACGGGCAGCACGAGCCCCCCACCGAACTCCTCCGCCTCCGCCCCCTCGCCCTCCTCGGCCAGGACGATCTGCTCGCGCGGCACCAGCTGGCGGCCGTGGTAGTACTTCACGGGACCGGTGACGAGGAGGAGCTGCCCCTGCTTGATCACCCGGTCGAGGAACGCCTGACCCGGCCACGCGCACTCGATGACGCCCGAGGCGTCCTTGAGCACCGCGCGGAAGATCCTGAGCCGCCGTCGCGTCGGCACCACGGCCTTGGAGACGACATGGCCCACGACGGCCACCTCTTTCCCCACGTCTGCTTTGGCGATGGGCGTCACGGTCGTGGCGTCGAGGTAGCGGTGGGGGACGTGATACAACAGATCTTCGACGGTCCGCACGCCGAGGCGCACGAACGCCTCGGCCCGTCTCGGACCTACGCCCTTCAGGAATTGCACCGGCTGATCGAGAGCGACCGGCATCAGTCTGCGAGCATGCGTTCCGTGAAGCGCTCCGGGTCGAACACCTCGAGGTCGTCCAGTCCCTCCCCCACCCCGATGAAGGCGATGGGAATCTCCAGCTCTCGGCGCAGCCGAATCACCGCGCCGCCCTTGGCGGTGCCATCCAGCTTCGTGATCACGAGCCCGCTCACCGGCACGGCATCGGCGAACGCGCGCCCTTGCTGCATCGCATTCTGTCCTACCGTGCCGTCGAGCACGAGGAAGCTCTCGTGCGGGGCGCCGTCGCGCCGACGCTCCAGGACGCGGGCGACCTTCTTGAGCTCCTCCATGAGGTCACCGTACGTGTGCAGCCGGCCGGCCGTATCCACCAGCACGACATCGATGTTCCGGGCCTTGGCCGCTTCCACTGCGTCGTACGCCACCGCGGCGGGATCGCCTCCCTGCGTACCCGTGACACACGGCACCTCCAGGCGCGACGCCCATTCCGTGAGCTGCTCGCTGGCGCCCGCGCGATAGGTGTCGGCCGCCGCGAGGATCACACTCTTTTCCTGTCGCGCGAGCCGGTGCGCCAGTTTGGCGATGAACGTGGTCTTCCCCACCCCGTTCACCCCCAACACCAGGATCACGGCCGGTCCGGTCCCGTCGCCCAGGTCGAGTTCCCGCTGCTCTTCCCTCCCGGGCAGATAGTCGGCGATGTGCCGCTCGAGCCACGCGCGCGCGGCACCCTCGGACTTGAGGCTCCCGCGCCTGAGCTGCACCTCGAGCTGCTCGGTGATCTCGAACGCCGCCGAGCCGAAGTCGGCCTCCACCAGGACGCGCTCGATCGCCTCCAAGGTGCCGTGATCGAGTCCCTTCACCAGCACCGTGACGTCGGTGAGGGCGACCTCCCTGATCCGGCGCCACAGCCCGCGCTTCACGACAGCCCCCGCCGTTGACGCCAGGCCCACTCGGCCGCGAGCGCCACGAGCGCAATCAAGAAGAGCCACCACCACTCGCGTGCGTGCGTTTCCACCCACGTGAAGCTCGCTGCTCCCGCGGTGAGCCCGGCCACCGGTCGCGGAACGAACTCGTCCGAGTAGGGCTCCACGACCGCGACGCCACCCGCACCGGAAGCGGCCGGTGTCGACCATGCGTACACGCCGGGCTCCAACAGCACGAGTGCCGCGCCGTCCGCGTCGAATCGCAGAGTCACGGTTTGCGTCTCTTCTCCTGCTCCAAGGGTCACGCCAAGCGAATCCGGCGGTGAATCGCCGCGCCACCGGAACACGACGGGTGTCCCGCGCATGGTGACGCCGGCGGTGGTGAGCGTCCCCTGCCGCGCCGGCACCTCGGAGGCCAGCAGCCAATCGACGCCGGCCGCCACGAGCGCGCGGTACGCCTCGGCGGCGGCACCACCGCGGAATGCCCAGCGCCACACACCGGCTCCCGCAGTCGTCAGCTCCCGCTGGCCAGCCGTGTCGGTCCCCACAAGCACCGCGCGTTCGGCGCCCCGGCGGCTCCGCCTCGCCGTCAACGCTACCCATTCCCCACCACTGGGAGCGAGGGGCACTACACCGGCAAGCGGTGGGAGCGAATCCCACACCACCCCAGCTAGGCGTCCCGCGAGCGGCGATGCCGGCATGTCTCTCGACACGTACCAGTCGCCCGTAAACAGCTCGGTGCTCGGATCGCTGCCCCCCGGCCAGCGCCACACGGGCCCTCCGCGCCGCGCCGCGACGGCGCCACGCGTCCCGCCGCGCAGAACCAGCAGTCCGGCCCTGCCTGCGGCCCCGCGCACCACAGGGAAGGACACGGCTTCCCCCGTACGCATGTCGATCCAACTCGTGTCCCCGGTGCGCGCGAAGCCTCTGACCGACGTGCCCGACACCGCCTGCAGCGTGCGCACGAGGAACCTCCCCTCCCAGTCCGCCGGATCCACGATCACGACCACTGCGGGCCGATCCGTTACCCGCACGATGCGCCAGCGCTCGTCGTCACGCGGCTCCGCATCACCGGGGAGTGTCACGCGCACCCGCAGCGTGTGCTCCCCGACTCCGAGCGTGCGGGGAGGCAGGACCACCCGGCGGCGGGCGGTGGCAGGGCCCGGTGCCAGCGCCAGCTCGCGAGCGAAAAGGCGGCGCTCTCCCACGAACACCTCCAGCTGGGCGGCTTGCTCCGTCTTCAAACCCCAGGTGCCGATCGTGAGCGCCAGCGCGACGGAATCCTGGCGCTGGACCACGTCGGGCAGACGGACCTCGAGCAGCGCCGCGCCGGGTACCGCGTCGCGAGGCAACAGAATGACCGTGGTGCTCCCGAGCAATGCAGGAGGAATCGTGGCGGCGTCGTCCAGCTCCCCATCGGTGACGACCACGACGGGGCGCCCCCGCCCCCGCGCGGCCACCAGCGCGGGCGCCAACCGCGAGCGGCCGTCGCTGGGCGGGACGGTGTCGAAGCTCGTCACACCCGTCCCGAAGCGCAGCAGCGCCCCGGAGACGCCGGCCGTCGCTCGTGCCGTATCGAGGGCCGCCGACCACTGGCCACCGGCGGCACGCATGCTGAGGGACGCGTCGAGCAGCACCGTCGGCGGGCCGCCGGAGAGCCGCGCGCTCCGCGCCGGGTTGAGGAACAGGACGAGTAGACTCCCCAGCGCCACCGTGCGCAGGGCGGCGAGCCCCGCGCCCTCTACACCGAGCCCCTCCCGCCTCAGATAGGTAAACCCGGCAACGAGTGCCGCGACACCGAACGCGGCGATCACGCCGAGCACGCAAGGGCCTCGCGCAGTGTGAACCGCCGCTCCAGCAACGCGCGGCCCACGATGACCCCGGCGAGCCCCAGCTGGGCGACGCGCGCCACCTCCTCCAGCGAGGCCACACCCCCGGCGGCGATCACCTCGAATCCCTGCTGCGCCAGCGAGGCCGCTCCCTCGAGCTCCGCGCCGCCGACGGTACCATCGCGTTCCAGGTCACGATGGAGTACGGTGTGCACGCCGAGGCGACGCAGCAGCGTGATGACGTCCGGCAGCCCGACGGGCAGGGGCGCCGCGTCTGCCCGGCTGGCAAGCGCTCCGCTCCGCAGGTCCAGCGCCACGGCCGCGCGGTCGACGCCAACCTCAGCGACCAACTCCTCGAGACGCCCAGGCTCGACGGCAGCCGCCGCACCCACCACCACGCGCGCCGCACCAGCATCGATCATGTCACGTGCCCAGCCGAAAGCCGTGATATTCCCACCCACCTGCACTGCGACCTCGGACATCCCGCACACCTGCCGCACCAGTTCGTCGTTCTCCGCACCGGTCTCGAGCGCGCGGTCCATGTCCACCACGTGTAGCCAGCGCGCGCCCTGGGCGACGTACGCGCGCGCCAGCGCAATGGGGTCATCGGCCTCAGGCCCCGTGGGCGGCGCGGACTCGTGCAGCCGCGCGATGCGCCCACTGCGAATGTCGATGGCGGGATAGATAATCACGGGTGCTGGTACCCGCGTCGGTGTCAGTCGGTGCCGGCGGCGACGCTCTCGGCAGGTCGGGGAAGAAAGAGCAGCTCGTAGTACGCCCGCAGCGACTCGAACTCGGCGCGACGATCCTGCGGCACCGGCTCTCCCTCCCCAAACTCCCCTGCGGACCGCGGATCGCGCTGCGCGCCGTTCTTGAGGAACTCGTAATGGACGTGTGGCGCGTTGGCCATCCCCGTCATCCCCACGTAGCCAATGATCTGACCCTGCTGCACGCGCACGCCCGGCCGAATTCCGCTGCGAACGCGGCTCATATGGGCGTACCGCGTCTCGATGTCCTTGGGATGCCGGATCGCAACCATGATGCCGTACCCGCCCCAGCGACCGGCGCGGGACACCGTGCCGTCTCCCGTCGCCACGATCGGCGTTCCTGTGCTCGCCGCGTAGTCCACCCCCAGATGCGCTCGGTGGGTCTTGAGCACGGGATGGAACCGCCGACGAGAGAACCCCGACGAGATGTACCGGAACGATGGCACCGGGTAGAGCTTGAAGGCGCGCTTCAGAGACCGCGCGTCCGCGTCGTAGTACTGGTTGCGTCCCTGCCCGTCGGTCATAACAAACGCCGCGTGCGGATTGCCGCGCGACTCGATGCGTGCCGCCACCACGCGCCCGTACCGCACGTCGCCCAGCCCGGACTTGAGCCGTTCGTACAGCACCACGAAGTGGTCACCCTCGTAGTTGTCGCGCGTGAAGTCGATGACCCACCCGAAGACGCCGTCCGCCAGATCCCACAGCAGCAAGGGACGCTGGTTCGGCGACAGCACGGAGTCGGGGATGTACTCGTCCAGCGCCTCGTAGAGCGAGGACCGGATCACCCCCTCCACACGCCGCAACTCCACACTCCACACGATCGCATCCGACTCGCCGCGCCACGTCCGGCCCGTGTCGCGGCGCAGCGTGAGAACACGCTCGTCGCCCAGCCGGATCGTCACGCGGTTGGGCTGCGCTTCGTTTACGGCATAGCGAAACTCGAAGACCTGGCCGGCCGGCATGCGACGGGGGTTGATGCCGTCGGCCGCTTGCAGCAGCGACAGCAACTCCGGTCCCTCGATGGCGTGCCGTGCGAACAGGTGGGAGAGCGTCTCGTTGCGCCGCAGCGTGTCGGCCCGCACCTCGAACGCCTGCGTGACGACGAGGGGTGCCGCCACGGGGAGCCGGCGCTCCGACCGCGCCTCCGCCGCCGTCCACAGCAAGGCGACGACAAACGCGACAGCCGCGATGGCGATGGGGAGCGCGCGGTGGCGCATGTCAATCCATCTGGCGGCGTATGAAGGTCGGGATCTCCATCTCGGAGATGTCCACGTCCGGCGTGGCGGGCTCGGGCTTCACGGTCGGCCCCGGACCTTCCTTCGAGAACGGCTTGGACGCGCGGGCGCCTCGCTGCTGCGGGAAGGGCAGCACACCAGCCGGGCTGCTCCGCCCGAATGGACTCTCCTGCTGCGTCGCCGGTTTGTCGAACCCCGTCGCGATCACGGTCACCCGGATCTCCCCCGCCATGGCCGGGTCGTTCACAGCGCCGAAGATGATCTCGGCCTGGTCCCCGGCGGCGTCGTGGATCACCTCGCTGATCTGGTTCACCTCGCCGAGCGTCATGTCCTCGCCACCCGTGATGTTCACGAGGACACCGGTGGAACCTGCAATCGAGACGTTGTCGAGCAGCGGGCTGGTGATCGCCTGCTGTGCCGCTTCGACGGCGCGATCGTCCTCGCGGCCCGTCCCCATGCCCATGAGTGCGGATCCGCCGTTTTGCATCACGGTGCGCACGTCGGCGAAGTCGACGTTCACCAGGCCAGTAACGCTGATGAGCGTCGAAATACCCTGGGTGGCGTGTAGCAACACCTCGTCGGCCTTCTTGAGCGCCTCTTGGAACGGGACGTTCTTGCCGACCACGGCGAGCAGCCGCTCGTTGGGCACGACGATCATCGTGTCCACGTGCTTACGCATCTCGGCTATGCCGATCTCGGCCTGCCGCATCCGCTTGCGCCCCTCGAACAGGAACGGCCTCGTCACGATCCCCACCGTGAGTGCGCCGACGTCCCGCGCGAGTTGCGAGATGATCGGCGCCGCGCCCGTGCCCGTCCCGCCACCCATGCCGCAGGTGACGAACACGAGGTCCGCGCCCTCGAGGACGTGGAGCACGTCGTCCTTGTTCTCCTCGATGGCCTGGCGTCCGATCTCCGGCCGCGCGCCGGCACCGAGTCCACGCGTGAGCTTCTTGCCGATCTGCACTTTGACGTCGGCCTTGTTGTGCAGCAGCGCCTGCGCGTCGGTATTGACCGAGATGAACTCGACCCCAGAGAGGTGCTCCTCGATCATGCGGTTGACGGCGTTGCCTCCGCCTCCACCGACACCAGAGACTCGCATCCGGGCGTTCTTGGATACCGTTTCCTCGAGTTCGAAGACCATTGGCCCCTCGTTCACGGCGGTTAGAAGAACTCCTGCAGCCAGCGCTTCACCG
>JBDGXT010000016.1:0-17851 GCA_039584455.1 Gemmatimonadota bacterium | reverse complement strand
CTCGTTGGGCACCACGGTGGCACCGGTCGCCTCGGCCCAGAGCCCGGCCAACACCGGCACGCATCGGTTCGAGCGCCAGGAGCCGCTCATCCCGGCATCCTGGTCGGGGCAGACAGCCCCGCAGCTCGGCCCGACCGAGGCGGCGGTTCCCCAGGGTACGTGCGATTTCAGCGACGTCCCGGGGGCGGTGTGGTGGGGCACCCAACGGCGCATGCCGCTCGAGCAGATCGCGCGGTACCTCGCTCCGGTCTACTGGTTCTCGCCCGACGAGCCGCTGCTGCACGGCGCCGAGGGGGAGGACATCCGCCTGCCGGAGGTATTCCCGTTCGAGACCGCACCCGACCGGCCGGTCGTGTACTACCTGTTCGACGACATGGTGACCGTGAAGGAGGGCGTGGCGGGCTTTGCGGAGGATGAGGTGCCCACGCTGGTGCGGGATTCGACGAACCCCGGAAACGCGCTCGTGGACCTGGAGCGCACGGTCGGGTTCCGCATGCACTTCTACGCCTACTTCAGCTCGGAGGAGGGCATCGGCGCCCACATCCACGACGTGGAGGGCACCGAGTTCCGGGCCGTGCTGCGGCGCAGCGACCGCAGCCCGGTCCTGCGGGAGCAGTCCGCGGCGCAGTGCGACGAGCGAACCTACGTACTCACCGTCACGCAGGTGACCGGCAAGGCGCACGGCATCGTGTGGTTCTGGAACACGTCCGATACCGATGTGGACTCCAAGTTCCCCATGACCCTCCTGGTCGAGGAGGGCAAGCACGCCATCGCCACCGACAAGAACGCCGACGGGTACTTCACCCCCGCCTACGACGTGAGCCGGCACGTCAACGATGCCTGGGGCATCCGCGACAACATGCGTACCGGCACCCTGGCCACCGGCGGGTATCAGGCCTGGATGACCAAGGTGCGCCAGCCGCAGCACCGCATCCTCCCACCGCTACCTGACGACAGCCCGCTCTGGCCGCAGTTCGACCGGCGGTTCGAGGATGGGGACTACGTCCAGTACGAGCTGCGGTCCTTCCCGCCCACCGCGATGGCCGCGGGGGACCCGCACCACCTCGAGAACTTCCTGAAGGACAAAGAGGTGGAGAACTGGCCCACCGTGAAGCAAGTGGGCAGTGTCAGACAGTTCACCAACTGGCTCGACGCGGGCCAGGTCGTGCGGTCGCTGTCCGTCGCGTTCCTGGCCGATGGCGCCATTGGCTTCTCGTTCGTGTTCCCGTTCTTCATCGTAAAGAACCTGGAGGAGGCCACCAGCGGCGGCTTCGTCGTGCACCGCATGTACTTCAAGGATCACAACCTGCGCGACTTCGGCTGGCAGCTGATGTACATCCCCTCGGCCTCGCGTTGGGTGGACACCTACTTCGGCGCCGGCGCCGAGTACGACGTGGAGGACGATCCCAACACTGCGGGCGCCACCGTCAGTGAGTGGAACTTCGTGCTGGAGACGGGGCTCAAGTTCCGGGCCAACCTGGGTCACAGCCCACTCAAGTTTCTTCCCTTCACCGACTTCTGGGGTGTCCGGATCGGGATCAAGAACTACGGCTTCTTCGACATCGACAAGCTGACCTACGTGCTGGAGTTCGGCGCCGGGGTGTGGTAGGGCGGCTCGTCGCTGTCCAGATCAAGCTGCTGTGGCGGTACGACTTCTAGAGCAGAGGCTGCATCGCCGGTGGCGGTGCCGCTCGCGCCGCCGGCAACATGACGATTCAGGAACGGCGTACACCAACCCGATCTGGTATACGCCGTAGGAATGAGCCGCGAGCCGCACTAAGAGAACACAAACCTCCGGAGCAAGAGATGAAGAATCGATTGCTGTCACACGCCACTTACACTTTCGCGGGTCTCACGGTCGGGCTGACCGCGATCCAGGGTGCTGCACTCGCCCAGATCAACCCGGCGAAGGAGGACCTTCCCGAAGCCCAGCGGATCTACTCGCCCTACATCGAGCGGACTGCACGGGACAAGAACTTTGCCGAGGGACTGTTCTGGGGCGACACGCACCTGCATACGAGCTACTCCACCGACGCGGGGATGATCGGTAACACACTTCCGCCCGAACAGGCCTTCCGCTTCGCCCGGGGCGAGGAAGTCATCACCAGCACCGGTCAGCGGGCGCGCTTGATTCGGCCCCTGGACTTCCTGGTGGTCTCGGATCACGCCGCGAACCTGGGGCTGGCGCCGATGATCGCCGAGGCGAACCCCGACCTGTTGGCCACCGAATACGGGAAGCGGCTTTCTGACCTGGTGAAGGCCGGAAAGGGATACGATGCCTTCCGCCTGTGGGGAACGGACGGGGTGGCGCAGAACCGCGATCTCATCAACAGCCCCAAAATGGCCCGGACCGTGTGGGACCGGGAAATCTCGGCGGCGGACGAATTCAACGATCCCGGGGTCTTCACCGCCTTCATCGGATACGAGTGGACATCCTTGAACAGGCCCGGTGCTCCAAGCAACCTCCACCGTGTCGTGATATTCAAGGACGACGCGTCCAAAGCAGGAGAGATCATCCCGTTCACGACCTTCGACTCCTACGATCCCGAAGACCTCTGGGAGTGGATGGCCAGGTACGAGGCGAACACCGGTGGAACTGTGCTGGCAATTCCCCACAACGGGAACCTGTCCAACGGGATCATGTTCAACGTCGAGCGCCTGAACGGTGAGCCCATCGATCGGGCCTACGCGGAGACCCGGTCCCGCTGGGAGCCCCTGTACGAGGTCACGCAAATCAAGGGCGACGGAGAGACCCACCCGAAACTCTCGACCACAGATGAGTTTGCCGACTACGGCACGTGGGACAAGGGCGACATCGCGGGATTCGCGCCCAAGCAGGACTGGATGCTCCAGTACGAGTACGCCCGGAGCGCGCTCCAGGTGGGTTTACAACTGGAGCAGGATATCGGCGTGAACCCGTTCAAGTTCGGGATGATCGGATCTACCGACGCCCATACCAGTCTGGCGTCCACCCGGGACGAGAACTACTGGGGCAAGTTCGCGGGCACCGAGCCTGCCGCGGACCGGTACGAGCACTACGTGATCCAGGCGCTCAGCGGTGACGAGCGGCTCTCCACGTTCGCGTGGGAAGAGGTAGCATCAGGCCTCGCCGGCGTGTGGGCCCGGGAGAACACGCGTGAAGCGCTGTTCGAGGCCATGCAGAGGAAGGAGACCTACGCTACGACCGGAACCCGGATCACCGTACGGTTCTTCGGCGGCTGGGAGTACAGCGAGGACGACGTGTTCAAGCCAGTTGCCGTCTCAATCGGGTACGACAAGGGTGTGCCCATGGGCGGGGACCTGCCGGCTCGGTCGTCCGGCGCCCCGGTCTTCATGGTTGGCGCGCTCAAGGATCCGTGGTCGGGCAACCTGGACCGCATCCAGATCGTCAAGGGCTGGGTCGACGAGAACGACGAGCGTCATGAGAAGATCTACGACGTGATCTGCTCCGACGGCCGGCGCATTCGCGACGATCGCTGCGAGCGCCCCGTGGGCAACACGGTGGACGAGGCGAACGCGACGTATCTGAACAACATCGGCGATGCTGAACTCCGGGCGGTCTGGACCGATCCAGACTTCAATCGGAATCACCGCGCGGTCTACTACGCCCGCGTGCTCGAGATCCCGACGCCCACCTGGCAGGCGTACGATGCCAAGTTCTATGGTGTGACGATGCCGAGCCAGGTGCCGCTCAGCCACCAGGAGCGGGCCTACACGAGTCCGATTTGGTATACGCCGTAGCGACTCCATAGGTTAGGGAGCGATGCGGGCCGGCCCGGGAATGCTGACATCACCCCGGTCGGCCCGTTCCCTTCTGAGAACGGGAGACGATTGAGCACCTGATGAACGACAAGCTCCTACGCTGGCTGCGCGAGCCGCTGGTGCACTTCCTGGCCATCGGCGTGGCGCTGTTCGCGCTCAACGCACTCCTCTCGGGCGGCGACCCCGCCGCCGAGGCCGACCGGCGCGTCGAGGTGACGGAGGCTGAGGTCAGGTGGCTACGCGATAACTGGCAGAGCCGCTGGCAGCGCCCGCCCACCCAGGCCGAGCTGCGCGGCCTGGTGGACGACTACGTGCGCCGGGACATCCTGTACCGCGAGGCCCTGGCCATGGGACTCGACCGAGACGACGAGGTCATCCGGCGGCGCATGGTGCAGAAGATCGAGTTCCTCACCAACGACCTCGCGACGCAGGTGCAGCCCACGGAGGTGCAGCTGCAGGCGTACTTCCAGCAGAACCTCGACCGCTACCGCATCCCCCAACGGCGCAGCTTCGCGCACGTGTACTTCAACTTCGACCAGCGCGGCGACGCCGCCGTGGGCGACGCCGAGCGACTCCTCGCCCGGCTCCGCAGCGCCGCCCCTGACGCCGTGCGTCCCGCCGAGCTGGGGGACCGGTTCATGCTGCAACACGAGTACCGGCTGCAGCGCGAGCAGGACGTACAGCGGATCTTCGGGCAGCGCTTCGCCGCCGCACTGTTCGCGCTGGAGCCCGGAGTGTGGCAGGGCCCGATCGCCTCCGGCTACGGATTGCACCTCGCGTACGTGATGGACGTCGAGGAGCCGCGCGTGCCCGACCTCGCCCTTGTGCGGAACGACGTGCTACGGGACTACTCAGCGGCGCTCAGGGAGCAGGCCAACGAGGCGATGCTCGCCGCCGTGCGGAGCCGCTACACGGTGGAGATCGACGAAGAGGCGATCCGCGCGCTGGCGCTCGGCGGGGACTCCGCGGCGGGAGATCGCTGACGTGCGGCTGCGCCCACGCTCGGTTGTACTGGCTCTCGCACTGACTCTGGCCGCGCCCGCCATGGCAGACGACGTGCCACCCGTGCAAGTGCAGCTCAAGGAGCGCGAGCCCGGCGCCTTCCTGGTGCAGTGGTTCGTACCCTCGATCATTCCGGCGCAGGCGATGCCCCACCCCGAGCTGCCGGCCCACTGCCGTCCCGAGGGCGAGCGCGTGGTGCTCAGTCAGTCGGGCGGCTGGCTCAACCGCCAGGCCTACCGTTGTCCCGGAGGGCTCGCCGGCCACGCGATCGGCATCCGCTACCCCGTGCCGAACCCCTCGATCAGAACGGTCATGCGGCTCGAGCTGCTGTCGGGCGAGCGGTTCGCCCACGCCCTGGGCCCCATGGAGAGCGCCTGGCAGGCGCCCGAGGCCAACGTCGGGCCGCTTACCCAATGGTTGCGCGACGCGCAGAGCGCCGTGCTCCGCGGCGGGCGGCACATCGTGGGGCACTGGGTGCACGTGGCGCTTCTGCTCGCGCTCGTCTTGCTGGGCGGCGCGCTTGGCTCGATTCGGCTCGTGACCGCGTTCGCAGTGGGCCAACTCGGGGCGGTCGGAGTCACCGCTTTGCTCGGCCGGCCGCTCGATGCGGTCGTCGCGGAGATCTGCGTTGCCGTCGCCGTTGTGTTCCTGACGCGGGAAGCGCTACGCGCGCGGCCCGAGTCGCGACGCGCGACTGGCCTGGCAGGCGGGGCCGGGCTATTCCACGGCGTGGCTCTGGCCACCCTGCTGCCTGCCGCGTCTGACGGGAGTGCCGTCGCCTGGTCGCACCTCCTCGTGCTCGTGCTGGGAATGGACGCGGCGCTCCTCGTGCTGGGCTCGGTCGCCGCCGTACTCGGCCGGCTGCTCGCGCGCCGCTGGCCCACAGAGCGGGGGCGCGCCCGCACGACGCTCGCATACGTGTTGGGTGGCACCGCCGTCGCCGCCGCGCTCTCTCTCGCGTTCGTCGGACAGGCCGGCGATGTCGCAGCCGCAACGACCAGCCCGCGGCTCCCGGGAACGGAGGGCACGACCTCCGGCATGGGAATGCCCGGTTCGCGGCGGGTTGCCACGCAACGGCTCGACATCCCGATCCAGAGCTACCTGGCCGTGGAGCCGTTCGAGGTGCGGCACGAGGCGCTGCTGCGGCTTCAGGACCTAGCTGCCGAGATCGGCCTGCGCGTGGCCGCGAACGGCTACCTCGAAGTCGCGGCGCAGAACGACGTGGGGCAACGCCTCGCCGAGTTCGTCGCCTCGCGCACGACTGTCGAGATCGACGGCGCGCCGGTGGAGGGCCTGATCGACCGGGCCAGCTTCATGAGCGTGGACGCGCAGGGCGTGCTGCCACGCCAGACACCGGTGCGCGAGGTCGTGGTCGAGGCGTTCCTCGGGGTCACGGTCGTGTACCTCACCTCGGGGATGCCGCAGAACGTGACGCTCACCTGGGCGACATTTCCCGGGGCGACATCGGCGATCCCGGCGACCGCAATCGACCCCGAGTCGTCGCGCTCTACTGCGCTGACGCCCGAAGAGCCGGCCCTGCGTTGGCAGAACGAGCTGATGGAGAGTCCCGTTCCTACCGTGGCCGCCGTCGCCGTCGAGCCGCCCAAGCTGCCGGTGCCGCTGCTCTCGCTTCCCCTCGTGGCGCTGGCAATCGCTCTCTTCGCCATCGGCTTGCGCGGACGCCGCCGGACCACGTCGTTCGCCACCGCGCGCGTCACGCTCGCCCTAGCATTCGCGTTCACCCCGGTGGCACAGGTCTCGCTCACGCTCCCGGGGTCGGTTGGGCGGGTGACGTCGGCGCACCAGGCCCGCCGCGTGCTGGCAAGCGTGCTCCCCAACGTGTACCGCGCCTTCGAGTTCCGCGACGAGGGCGCGGCGTACGACCGGCTCGCCGTCGCGGTGACGGGACCCACCCTCACCGACATCTACCTCGAGCACCAGCGCGCGATGGTGATGGAGGAGCGCGGTGGGGCGCGGGCCCGCGTGGACGCGGTCGAGGTGGTCGCGGTGGACGCAGTGGAGCCGCGAGAGGACGGGGGGTTCGACGCCGTGGCGACCTGGACCGTGGGCGGCACCGTAACCCACTTTGGCCACCGCCACTTTCGCCAGAACCGCTACGACACACGCGTGGCCGTGGTACCGGTGGACGGCACGTGGAAGATCGAATCGATCGAGATCCTGGAGCAGGAACGCGTGAGGTGAGCAGGGCTCAGAGAGCCGAAGGAGACCATCGCATGACGACACCCCAGAGCGATCCCACACGCGACCACAAGGAGGAGCGTGCGATCCTTCAGCTCAGCCGCCTCGAGCGGGTGAGTGACGTCGTGTACGCCCTCGTCATCCTGCGCATCTTCCTGTTCGTCCCCCGCCCTGGCGACACCGACTGGCACTGGACCGCCATCGGCCCGTTCGTGCTGGACAACTGGATGACGTTTGCCGTGGTCGTGGTCGCCATGGCCATCACGATCATCTACTGGCTGCAGAGCAACGTTCTGCTGGGGCACCTGGTGCAGACGGATGCTCGGCACACGTCGCTCATGATCCTGCAGCTGTTCTTCCTGTTCTTCTTCCTCTACGCGATCGGCCTGGGGATCAACCTCGGCCCGTCTGCCGGCGCCAGGTCGTTCGAGAGCGTCGCGGCGGCGCTCCTCGGCATCAGCGGCGGCTGGGCGTGGGCGTACGCCATCAAGAAGCGCCGCCTGCTGCGGCCCGACGTGACCGACGAGGAGGCGCGCGCCCTGGCGCACCGCATCCTGGCGGAGCCGATCGCGGCACTGTTCACCATCCCGTTCGCCTTCGTGGGACCGGGCCTGTGGGAGCTCTCCTGGCTGAGCTATCCGCTGTGGGTGAGGCTCCTCAAGGGCCGGCGGCGGAGCGCGAGCGCCTAGGGGGAGCGAGACATGGCATCGGCGAGCGGAGGGAATCGGGGAGGAGGGCACGGCCGTACCGCCATGCGCATCGGTGGGACGGTACTGACGCTCGTCTTGCTCACTCCCGCGACGGCCGCAGCCCAGGATCTCGAGCCGCGGGCTCTTTCCAATGTGCCGGTTGGCTGGAACTTCGCCGTGCTCGGCTACGGTTACGCCGTCGGCAACACCCTGCTCGACCCAGCAGTCCCGATCGAGGACCTCGATTCCCGGGTTCACACCGTCGTCGGCGGCTACGTGCGCGCCCTCTCACTCTTCGGCATGTCCAGCAAGCTCACCGTCATCGCGCCGTTCGCGTCGGGGTCGTGGCAGGGCCTGCTCGAGGGTCAGGACACGAGCCGTGCGGTGACGGGCTTCGGTGATCCCCGCATACTGCTGTCGTTGAACTTCGTGGGGGCACCGGCGCTGCGCGCCCGCGACTTCGGGAGCTATCAGCAGAAGACGATCGTCGGCGCGACCCTCCGGGTCACCGTGCCGCTGGGCCAGTACGATCCCTCCAAGCTCATCAACCTGGGCTCCCACCGCTGGACGTTCCGGCTCCAGGTCGGCGCGTCCCATGCCCTGGGTCCGTGGATCCTCGAGGCCTACGCCGCCGGCTGGTTCTTCACGACGAATCCCGATTTCTTCGGCGGCTCGAAGTTGGTGCAGCACCCGCTCGCCACGTTCAAGCTGCACTTCATCCGCTCCCTAGGACGGCGTTTCTGGATCGCGCTGGACGGCGGCTACGGCATCGGCGGCCGCACGGCGATCGATGACGTCGAGCTGGAGACGCTGATCTCCACGTTCCGCTTCGGCATCACTGGGGCGGTGCAACTGGCGTCGCAGCACACGGTCAGGCTCGTGCTCGCCAGCGGGGCGAGGGTGCTGCGCGGTCCGGACTTCGATGCGATCGCCCTGACATATCAGTTCCGTTGGGGGGGATCATAGCGCGACAAGAGGAACCCAGATGGGAACATGTAGCGTCGTGCGGGCTCGGTACGCCCTTGTAGGCGTCGCCATCGTCGCATTCGGCTGCACGGCCGCCGACGACGAGGCCACGCCCGCCCGCGTAGCGGTGCACTGGGGCTACGAGGGCGAGGAGGGCCCCACCCACTGGGCCGAGCTGAGCCCGGCCTTCGCGCTTTGCGCGGAGGGGACGCGACAGTCACCCATCGACCTGACCGCGCCGGACACGGTCGAGGCCGCCGCGGTGGAGCGCGACTACGAGCCCGCCAGCCTGCGCGTGGTCCGGAAAGAGCACGTGGTGGATGTGCTGGACAACGGGCACACCGTCCAGGTCACCTACGATGAGGGTAGCACGCTCACGCTCGAGGACACCGAGTACGAGTTGCTGCAGTACCACTTCCACATGCCCAGCGAGCACACGGTGGACGGCCGACACTCCGCGCTGGAGCTGCACCTGGTTCACCAGAGCGCCGGCGGAGACCTGGCCGTGATTGGCGTGCTGGTCGACGAGGGCGAGTACAACGCGGTGGCCGCCCCCCTGGTGGAGAGCTTGCCCACACGTCCGGGCGACACCGTGCACGTCGAGCACTTGACGTTCGGAATCGACGAGCTCCTCCCGGACGATCCGCGCTACTACCACTACGAGGGCTCACTCACCACCCCACCCTGTACCGAGGGGGTGCAGTGGCTCGTGATGGTCGACCACGGCCACGCCGCCCCAGAGCAGCTCGCACGGTTTCGCGCGGTCATCCACGACAACAACCGACCGGCACAGGCGCGCAACGCGCGGCGCCTGGTGATTGACGTCGGCCAGGAGTGAGCCACACCGGCATGCGGTTCCTGCTCGCCCTAGTGGTGGCGCTGTCATTGGGATCCGGCCTAGCCACCGCACAAACTCCCGCGGAGGGCGCCCCCCAGGACTCCGCCCGGGACACGACCTCGCTGGTGGGCTATGGCGACAAGGGATTCGAGCTGCGCACCCGCGACGGCAACTACCTGATCCAGATCCAGGCGCGCGTCCAGATCCGCTACGCGTACCCATGGGATGCGGACCCGGTGACCTTCGACGTCACGCGCCCGGACCAGCACATCCTCAAGGTGAACCGCGCACGGTTGAAGATCGGGGGCCACGGCTTCCGACCCTGGCTCACGTACTACTTCGAGTACGAGCTAGCAGCCGGCAACCTGCTCGACTTCCGCGTGTCGCTCGAGCGGTGGGCCGGGCTGCGCCTGAAAGCCGGCCAGTGGAAGGTGCAGTACAACCGGGAGCGGGTGATCTCCTCTGGCCGGCAGCAGCTCACCGATCGTTCGCTCATCAACCGCCCGTTCACCGTGGACCGGCAGCAGGGTCTGTCGCTTTACGGACGCCTTCGGGGGGGCGGGGCCGCGGACCTGAGCTACTGGGCGTCAGTCTTCATGGGCACCGGCCGGGGTGCGGGCCAGAACGACGACGAGCACCTCATGTGGATGGGCCGGGTACAGTGGAACCCGTTCGGCCGGGTAGTGCCCTTCTCCGGCTCGGACCTCGAGCGGCGGCCCAAGCCCACGGCAGCGGTGGCGCTGGCGGCCGTGACCAATCGCAGCCCGTACACCCGCTTCTCGCAGGACGGGGGCGGCCAGCTGGAAGGCTACGAGGAGGGCGCGCCGGGTCAGTACCGCGTCAATCAGTGGATGGCCGAGACCGCCTTCATGTACCGCGGCTTCTCGTGGCAGCAGGAGTTCCACTGGAAACGCATCATCGACCACGTGAACGGCACCCAGATCACGCTACTCGGCAACTACGCTCAACTCGGTTACTTTCTCCACGAAGCCATTCGCGCGATCCCCCCTCCCCTCGAGCTCGCGCTGCGCTACGACATCTACGACCAGAACTCCGAACAACCAGACGACCTACAGCGGGAGCTGTCCCTTGCGGCCAACTGGTTCTTCCACGGGCACCTCAACAAGCTCACCGCCGAGGTATCCCACTTCGTGTTCCAAGAGAACGCCACCGCCGAACAGGATGGCTGGCGCGTGCGTCTGCAGTGGGATGTGTCGTTCTGAACGTGCCGTCTCGCTCGCGCGCATGATTGGGCGTGGTCTGCTGGGCATCGCGCTCGCCCTGGCGTGGTGCGGCGCGACTGGGCCGCTGGCCGCCCAGCAGATCGACACCATCGTGGTCGTCACGCAGGACCCGTTCACGCCGGAGGAGGCCAAGGGAAAGGGCGTGTTCCGCGTGATGAACAAGCTCCACATCGTCACCAACCCCCAGGTGATTTTCGGGGAGATGCTACTGCGCGTGGGTGACCCGTTTGACGCGGCGGCACTGGAGGAGTCGGAGCGCAACCTGCGCAAGCGCGAGATCTTCAAGTCCGTGGAACTGGACACAGCGACGATTGACGGCAAGTTCGCCGTCATCGTGGATACCCAGGATGGCTGGACCACCAAGCCCAACCTCAAGTTCAGCGTGGCCACCGACGGGTCGTGGACCGGTAGTTTCGGCCTCACCGAGTCGAACCTGTTGGGACTCGGCAACCTGGCGAGCCTCGCATACGTGAAGGACGTGGACCGGCACGGCCCCGAGCTGGCGGCCAATTTCCGTCGCATCGGGAGCAGCCAGGTGCGCGCCAAGGGCCTGGTGAACCTGTGGAACGACGGTAGCGTCGGGTGGTGGCGCGCAGGCGACCCGTTCTACTCGGACCTGGATCGGCTCTCGCTCGATTACCACGGCGACGCCGCCGGTGGCCGGGTGCTGCGGTACCGGGTGGACAGCGCCGGCACCGACACGACCGAGTTCCGTCGCGATGCGCTCATCAACCGTGCGTGGGGCGGCTACGCCACGTGGGCACACCCCACCGGCTACTTCCGCCTCGGAGGGTTGGGGGAGATCCGGCAAGACAAGTACGTGCTCACGCAGGACACCGGCACGTCGGTGCCCGACAGCGTGTACGGCATCGTCGGCCTGTGGGCCGAATACCGCCGCTCCCGCTTCGCCGAGATGCGTTACTTCAACGGCTTCACCACCGAGGACATCGACGTCAGCACGCGCATCAAGCTGGGCCTCAACTTGGCACCCGACGCGTGGGGTTACCAGAGCAACGGTTTGGGACCCCAGCTCGAGGCCGCATTCGGCGGCACTAGCAGGGCGGGCTTCTTCGTGGCCACGCTCAAGGCGAACGGTCTGTTCAACGCTGCCGGCCTCGACTCGGGACGGGTCACCTTTGAGCTGACGCTGGGCAGGCAGTTCGCCCACCGTCACTCGACTGCCCTGTTCATCCAGGGCGGCGTCATGGAGAACCCGCCTCCTGGCGAGGAGTTCGACCTGGGCTTCAACACGCCGCCGCGCAGCTGGGAGCCCCACTCCTTCGTGGGCACGCGCTCCATCTGGGGCACCGTCGAGCATCGCTGGTATGCACTCGAGGGGTTGTTCAACCTCCTCTCGCTGGGCTTCGCCGCGTTCGTCGATTACGGGGGCGCCTGGTACCCCGACCAGGAGGCACGCTTCGGGGGCAACATCGGCATTGGGCTGCGGCCGGGGGGCGCACTCAGCAGCGCCGCGCGCACCGGGCGGATCGACATCGGGTACCGCTTCGGGGATGGATCGGACGAGGGGAGCCGCCTGGTGCTCACGTTCGGTGGCTCCATCGTGTTCCCGTGGATCAAGGACATCACGGCCATCGTAAAGAAGGAAGGGCCGTAGGCTAGGGCTCCAGCATCTGCTCGACAGCGGCCCGCCGCTCGGGCGGCAGGTCCGCCAGGCGCAGCGCCGCCCGTGCCAACTCGCGATACAGATCCCGCACGTCGTCGGGCAGCGCCGCCAGGTGCCGGCGCACGGTCTCCGCGTCTCCCCGCGCGACCGGGCCGGTGAGCGCCGCATCGGGTCCGCCAGCGAGCGCGTTGTCGAGCGCCGCCGACATCAACGGCCCCAGCGCCGCGCGTGCCTGCTCCGGACTGAAGCCCACATCGGCCAGGAGTCCCTCGGCCACGCCTGCGAGCGTGACCAGGTAATTGGACGCGAACACCGCCGCCGCGTGGTACAGCGCGCGCCGCTCCTCGGGCACCTCGACCGGCACCAATCCCACCGAACGCGCCAATGCCGAGGCGACGGCCACCGCCTCCGGAGTGCCGCCCACGCCGGCCACGGCGCCCTCCAAACCAGCGGCCCCCTCGGGCGAGGGATGGAGCGTCTGGTAGGGGTGCAGGGAACCGAGCGCGGCCGCGTGAGGGCCGAGCGGCGCGAGCGCATCGATACCGAGTGCGCCCGACAGATGTAGCACGGTGTGACCCCCGGTCACCGCGCCGGTGGCGGCCAGCGACGCTGCGACCTCGGCCACCGCGTCATCCGGCACCGCCAGCAGCACGACCTCCACCTCGTCGAGCCAGGGCGGCGCTTCGCCAACGGTCAATGCCAGTGGGGGAGGTACTTCGCGGGAGTGCCGGCCGTGCAGCTGCACGCGATGGCCGGCCCGGGACAGCGCGAGGCCGAGCGCGACACCTGCGCGACCCGGCCCCACGATCCCGATGCTGCTCACGGCGTGCGGCTGACCTCCGTGCCCTCGCGCTCCGCGAGAGTCAACAGCTCGTTCTGCGTGCGCGCCTCATGCAGCAGATCCAGCGCCTTCTGCACCTGGGGGTCGTCCGAGATGCGCCGGCGCGACTCGGACTCTCGCCCGAACACGTAGCGTTGAACCTCGTAGGCGAACTGCTGATCGATCAGCGTTGCGGCGCCGCGGAACTGCTGGTCGGTCACCTCGATCTCCCGCTCCTTGAGGCGCTTCAGCAACTGGGCACGCATCTGGGCGGTGACTGTGAAGTTGGTATCGGTCACCGTGCCGGCCGCCTTGATCTCCAGGGCGTAGGTCGTCATGACATCACGCCACATCGGGAGCTTGGACCCGAGCGCCCGCAGGAACCCCTGCTCGGCCTCGCTCAGTGTGTCGACCGGTACCACCAGGTCGGGGCGAATCCCGCCGCCACCGATCACGACGCGTCCGCCATCGGTGCGATGCACGTGGCTCGAGCGAGTCCACCGCCGCCGTGTCGCTGCCGGGGCCCTCGACCTGGGCCACGGCCAGCGCCTCGAGACCCTGCCGATCCATGGGCCGCTGGATGGTGCGGCCGCTCGGCGTGTACCACCGGGCGGTCGTGAGGCGCAGGGCCTCCATGCGCCCCAGTCGGAACACGGTCTGGACCAGGCCCTTACCGAAGGTGGTCGTACCCACGATGAGGGCGCGGTCGTGGTCCTGCAGCGCCCCGGCGATGATCTCGGAGGCGCTCGCGGTGCCGCCGTTCACCAGCACGACCATCGGCATGTCGGGCCAGCGCTGCTGCTGCCGCGCCCGGTAAGAATCGGAGCTGCCGCGCGCCCGCCCCTTGGTGTCCACGACCGACTCACCCGGATCGAGGAACAGGTCGGTGACATCGACGCCGGCGTCGAGCAGCCCGCCGGGGTTGTTGCGCACGTCGAGGATGAGCGACCGCGCACCCTCCTCGCGCAGCCGCACGACCTCATCCTCCAACTCGCGGGCCAGCGTCTCGCTGATACTGGAGTACACCAGGGAGATGTAACCGACATCGTCGCCCAGGATCGTGGAGAGCTGGATCGCGTTGATGTGGATCAGCGCCCGCGCCACCGTGACCTGGAACGACTCGGAGAGCCCGGGGCGCGCGATGGTGATCTCGACCTCGCTGCCAGGTTTGCCCCGCAGGACGGACACCGCTTGGTCGCTCTTCCACCCGAAGGTGGACTCGCCCGCCACGGCGATGATGCGGTCGCCCGTCTCCAGCCCGGCCGCTTCGGCCGGTGTCCCGGCGATGGGCGCAATAATCGTGATCCAACCGTCGCGCACGTCGATGCGGATGCCGAGCCCGCCGTAGTTGCCCGTGGTGCTCTCGGTGAGCTCCTCGTAGTCCTCCCGCCGGAGAAACCGGGCGTAGGGGTCTTCCAGCCGGTCGAGCAGGCCGTCGATGGCCATGTCGTACAGCTCGTCGACGCCGACGGAGTCGACGTAGTAATCGGCCACGTAGCCGACCACGTCGTCGAACAGCCTCGCCTGCTGGTAGATGTTGCCCGCCCGCGAAGTGCCCCGCTGGAGGAGCCATCCACCCGACAGGAACGAGATGAACCCCACCAGAGCGAGCAACAGAATCCGCTGACCCCTCATGCGCCTACCTCCGTCGTGTCCGTCTCGAAAACTCCCGCGTGCTTCAACCCTGCCGCCCCCTACGGTGTTCCGACGAGCCGCTCCCGCACCGTGTTCCAGGCCACATCAGCCAGCTCGTCCGGCCCCAGCGTCCCATCCAGATGGACGATGCCCGCTCCCGTGGCTTCCCGAAAGGCCGCGGCCACGCGCTCGTGCATGGCGGTGTCCTCCCGCTCCATCCGGTCGGGCTGCTTGCCCTCGGCCGCCTGGCGCCGCCGGCCCTCGGCCGGGTCCAGGTCCAACACAAGGGTAACGTCCGGGGCCAGCCCATTGGTTGCGAGCCGATTGGCCGCCAGGACGGCCTCCCGGTCGAGCCCCCGCCCCACCACCTGATACGCCACGGTGGAGAGGTCGAACCGGTCGCTGATCACGACCCAGCTCCCGTCGTCCAGATGGGGCCGGATCACCTTGTCCACCAGCTCCGCGCGGGCCGTCAGGATGAGGAATAGCTCCGCCGCCGGGGTCCATGCCCGG
This sequence comes from Gemmatimonadota bacterium, assembly GCA_039584455.1. Lineage (GTDB taxonomy): Bacteria > Gemmatimonadota > Gemmatimonadetes > Gemmatimonadales > GWC2-71-9 > WVYX01. The sequence goes on along the minus strand of JBDGXT010000016.1, from coordinate 2,559 downwards.
GCCGGGTCCAGCACCAGATTCCGGGCCGCCTCGGCCGTATCGGTGCCACCCGGCTCCCGTACCTCCAGGACCTGGTGGCCCGCCTCGCGCAGCCGGCTGGCCAGCCGGACGACGAGCGTCGTCTTGCCTGCCCCCTCGGGCCCCTCCACGACGATGAACAACCCTGCCACGTCGGGTCCCTCTCGGACCCCTTCTTGATGCCCTCCATGATCTGGTCCTGCACCCGGAGCATGAGCTTGTCGAAGTTGGCCTGGGCCGCCACGAGGCTCTGGTACCGGCTATCGGACTGCACCTCGGCCAGAAGTCGCTGGTATGCGTCGCCGTCCGCCTGCTCGGGCTCCGCGCCCTCCGCCATCGCTTTCTCCAGTCGCGCCGCGACCAGCTGAAGCTCTTCGAACTTGGCATCCAGCTCCTCGACTCCCTCGAGACCGTCACGGGCGCGCTTGAGCGCCTTGTAGTCGTCACTCTGTCCGATCAGACGTCCCAGCTCCTGGGCTTTCTCTTCGATCACAGCTCACTCCTTGGTCGCGACGAGATAGCGCAGGCGTCCGAACAGGTCTCTCTCGAGGCGAGCCCCACGCCAACCGGCCTCTCGAGCGAGGCAGAGAGTCGCCTCCGCCCTGGTAGAATCTACTTCCAGCACGAGCAGGCCGCCCGACGCCAGGTGCGTCGCTGCGCCCTCCAAGAGCCGGCGAGAGTGCTCCAACCCGCCTTCCCCGCTCACCAGGGCCTCGCGTGGCTCGTGCAGCCGCACGCCGTCGTCCAGGGCCTCGAACTCCTTCGCCGTCACATAGGGGGGATTGCAGACGATGACGTCAAACGTCTCCCCGACCACCGCGTCCAGCAGGTCGCCCTGGCGGAACTCCACCGGGGTCGCGGGCGCCACGCGGGCCGCGTTCTCCCGCGCCGCCTCGAGCGCCGCCGCCGAGGCATCGGTCGCCACGACACGGCTGAACCCACCCTCGCTCGCGAGGCTCAGCGCAATGCACCCGCTCCCGGTGCCCACGTCGAGGGCCGCCTCCACGTCGCGGGCGGCGGCCCACGCCAGCACGTGGTCCACCAGTCCCTCGGTCTCGGGCCGCGGGATGAGCACCCGAGGATCGATCTGCAGCTCCAGCCACCGGAACCCGGCCGTCCCCGCCGCGTACGCCGCCGGCTCGCCCCGCACGCGCCGCTCCACCGCGTCCCGGTAGCGGGCGCGACTCTCGCCCCCAGCCTCGGCGCTCTGCTCGAGCCACGCGTCGCCTACCGTCTGTCCCGAGAGCCGGGCCCACAGGCCCGCCGCCTCTCGGCGTGGCGCCTCACACCCCACCTCGGCCAGCCGCTGCGCGGCGGCGCGCAGCTCCTCGCCCACGGTCGGCATGGGACTCAGCTCTCGGTGCGCTCGTCGCGGTAGGCGACGGCCAGGGCCTCGATGATCTCGTCCAACTCGCCATCGAGCACTCCATCCAGCCGGTGCGTGGTGAAGTTGATACGGTGGTCGGTGACCCGGCTCTGGGGGAAGTTGTAGGTGCGGATCTTGGCCGAGCGGTCGCCGGTGCTGACCATGGCGCGTCGCTCGCGCGCCCGCTCGGCCTCCTGCTGGGCGACCATGCGGTCCAGCAGCCGGGCCCGCAACACCTCCATGGCCCGCATCTTGTTCTGTAGCTGAGACTTCTGGTCCTGGCACTGGACCACGAGTCCCGAGGGGACATGGGTGATCCGTACGGCGCTGTCGGTGGTGTTCACGCTCTGTCCGCCGGGTCCCGAGGAGCGAAAGACGTCCACCTTGAGGTCCTTCTCCTCGATCTTCACGTCCACCTCCTCCGCCTCGGGCAGCACGGCGACCGTGGCCGCGGAGGTGTGGATGCGGCCCTGAGTCTCGGTCGCCGGGACCCGTTGCACGCGGTGGACGCCCGACTCGTAGCGCAACCGGCCGTAGGCCTTCTCCCCCACGACCTTGAACACGGCTTCCTTCACGCCCCCCACGTTGCCCTCGGAGGCGCCGACCATGTCGACCTGCCAGCCACGCCGCTCGGCGTACCGGGTGTACATGCGCAGCAGCTCCGCCGCGAACAGGGCCGCCTCGTCGCCGCCCGTGCCGGCCCTGATCTCCACGATGGTGTCACGGTCGGCGAGCGGGTCGGGCGGGACGAGCAGCTGCAGCAGCTCCGCCTCCAGCGCGGCGACCTCGGGAGCGAGCCGGTCCAGGTCCGCCTGGGCCAGCTCCGCCAGCGCCGGATCGGAATCCCGCGCCAGCTCCTCAGCCTGCTCCAACTCGTCCCGCAGCTTCTGGTGGCGGGCGGCAGTCTTCTGGATGGGCTCCAGGCGGGCGTGCTCCCGCCCCAGCACCTTCAACTTTGCAGGATCGCGTGCGGTGGCGGGGTCGGCAAGCTCTCGTTCGACTTCAGCCGCGCGAGCAAGCGCGGCCGCGAGCCGCGCTTCCATGGCGAGCTACGCTCCGGTCTTCTTGGCCGTCCCCGAGTAGCGCTGGCGGAAACGCTCCACGCGACCAGCCGTGTCGACGAGCTTCTGCTTGCCAGTGAAGAACGGATGGCAGCGCGCGCAGATCTCCACGTG
>JBDGXT010000196.1:0-5442 GCA_039584455.1 Gemmatimonadota bacterium | reverse complement strand
CGGCGAGGGAGCGCGCCAGGATCGGCTCGGCCTCGGCAAACCTGCCATCGGCCAGATACAGCGTACCGAGTGCGTTTAGGGTCGTCGCGACCTCGAGGTGCCGGGGTCCGAGGGCCGCTTCGATAATCGTGAGCGACCCGACGTAGAGTGACTCGGCTGCCGACGTGCGCCCCGTGACCTCGTACAAGCTCGCCAGCGCGTTGAGCGTGGTAGCCACACGCGGGTCGGCGGGGCCGAATACCGCTCTCGCGTCGGCGAGCGCATCGACGAGCAACGCCTCGGCCCGCTCGAAGTCTCCCGCCTGCCTCGCGGCGGTCGACTGAGCTAGGTGCTCGGACCACGAGGGCTCCTGCGCGCGCACGGTCGCGCACGCGCACGTGAGCAGCACGGCCAGGATGCCCGCGCACCGGGCGAAGCTCAGGTGCCGTTGGCCTCGAGCCATTCCGCGAAGGCGCGAAACGCCCTGCCTCGGTGGCTCACCTCGTGCTTGTCCTCCGGGGTGGCCTCACCGAAGCTCTGCTCGAGGTCGTCGGAGAAGAACAGCGGATCGTAGCCGAATCCCCCCGTACCCCGAGGCTGTTCGAGGATAAATCCCGTACACGTTCCCTCGAACGTCACCGCAGCCGCGTCGGGTCGCGGCAGGAACGCCACGACGCAGCGATACCGGGCGCGCCGCTTCTCCGTCGGCAGGCCATCCAGCCGGCGCAGCAGCTCCGCATTATTGGCGGCGTCCTGCTCGTCGGGTGGTCCCTCGTGCATGGCGAAGCGGCGCGACCGGACGCCCGGCAATCCGCCCAGCGCGAAGACCTCGATCCCGGAGTCGTCGGCCAGCGTGGGTAGGCCGCTCAGGCGCGCGAAGTGCTGTGCCTTGCGGCGTGCATTGCCCTCGAACGAGTCGGCATGTTCCAGCAGCTCCTCGTCGGGACCCTCGCGGATGCTCGTCTCGTCGAGGAAGCGCAGCTCGCACGGTAGCCCGTCCAGGATCTGCTGAATCTCGCGCTTTTTGCCCGCGTTGCGAGTGGCCACGAACAGCTGGGTGGCCGGCATTACGCGAGTGCGTCCCGCTGCGCCGCGAACAGCGTGCGCAGTCCGCCATCGGCGAGCGCGAGCATCCGCTCGAGCGTCGCGCGGTCGAACGGTTCTCCCTCGGACGAGCTCTGCACCTCGACGTACCGGTCGGGCTCGGCCACGACGATGTTGGCATCGACGTCGGCCGCGCTGTCTTCGACGTAGGAGAGGTCGAGGCGCGGGTCTCCCTCGACCACGCCCACGGAGACCGCCGCCACCAGCCGAGCGAAGGGGTTCGAGGCCTCGCTGTGCGCGTCGAGCCAGCGGCACGCTTCGGCCAGCGCGACGGCGCCTCCGGTGATCGCGGCCGTGCGCGTCCCGCCGTCGGCCTGTAGCACGTCGCAGTCGATGGTGATGGTGCGCTCGCCGAAGGCGAAGGTGGCGAGGGACGCACGCAGGCTCCGGCCGATGAGACGCTGGATCTCGGAGGTGCGCCCCCCCGCTCCGCGCCGCTCGCGCGGTGAGCGCTCGGTCGTGGCTCGAGGCAGCATCGCGTACTCGGCCGTGACCCACCCCAGCCCGCTGCCCCGCCGCCATCCGGGCACGCCGTCCTGCACCGAGGCCGTGCACAGCACAAGCGTGTCCCCAAACCGGGCGAGGCACGACCCTTCGGCGTGGGGATTGGCGCCCCGCGACAGGCTCACCTCCCGCAATTCGTCGGCCCGCCGGCCATCGGGGCGCGGCAAGCCTACTCCTCGAGCAGGTCGGGAGGCGGTGCGGGGGCCGCCTTCTCCTTGGGCGGCAAGGGCTCCGCCAAGGCATCGGCCGCGGACGTCACCCCACCCCGGTTGAAGGTCACCTTGAGCAGCGGCGGCGCCATGAACGTCGTGCCCATCACCATGATGATGATGGCACCGAACAACTCGCCGGTGAGCACGCCGGCGGTCAGCCCGATGTTGGCGAAGATGAGCCCGACCTCGCCGCGCGGAATCATCCCGACCCCCACGGCCGTGCGGTTGAACTTCTGCCACGGGGCTGCCCAACCCGCCACCACCTTGCCGATGATTGCGATCACCAGGATCACCCCTCCCAGGGCCAGGATGGGGAGATTTCCCTCACCGAACGGATTGAACAGCCGCAGGTCGAACTTGGCCCCGATGCTCAGGAAGAAGATCGGCGTGAAGATGTCGGCCACCGGCTTAATGCGGTTGTGGATCGTGTCGAACTGGTTGGTTCCCGAGAGGATGATGCCAGCTGCGAACGCGCCGATGATCATGGCCGAACCCGCCATGTCGGCCAGCGCCGCGATGAACAGCACGAAGGCGAACGCCGACACCAGCAGGATGCCGCGCACGCGCATCCGGTCGAGCACCCCGAAGATACGCGGTGCCAGGGCGAGTCCGACCCCCACAGCAACGACCAGGAAGCCGAGGGCCAGGGCCACCGAGCGCCCCACGCCGAGTACCGAAACCGCCTCGCCGGCCACGAGGGAAGAGACCACCCCGAGCAGCATGATTCCCAGAATGTCATCCACCACGGCCGCGCCGATGATCACCCGTGCCTCGACCGAGTGCATGACCCTGAGGTCGTTGAGCACTCGTGCCGTGATGCCAACCGAGGTGGCCGTGAGCGTCGCGCCCAGGAAGATCCCGGTGATCGTGGGGGAGACGATACTGTATTCGGGCTTCACCAACGGCGAGATCCAGAAGACGAACCCTGCCGCCATTGGCAGGGCCACTCCCACGGCGGCGACGGCCGACGCGCCGGCTCCCACCCGGAACATCTGCTTGAGGTCTGTCTCCAGCCCGATCTCGAACAGCAGGACGACCACGCCGATCTCTGCGAGGATCGTGACGATTTCGGTCAGCGGGTCGTCCGGGGTCACCGGAATGATGTTCAGCGCGCTGGCTCCGAGCAGGATGCCGGCGATCAGCTCACCGAGCACGGCAGGCTGGCCCAGGCGCTCGAACAGCTCGCCGAAGAACTTGCCGGCAACGAGCATCGCACCGAGCACGAGGAACAGCCGCACGAGGAGCGACTCCCCTTCACCGTGTTGCAGCAGCGAGAGGGCCCACACGGGGGTCGGGGCCACCAGGATCAGCACGAAGGTGGCTCCGGCGATGCGTCTTATGGACGTCATTCTGCTATTGGCGTTTGCGTCAGAGTGGTTGCCTGGCCTCAGGAGTGAGGGTGATCACGTACTTGTAGAACGGCAGGACCAGGGTGTCCTGATAGGTGGTGGAGATCCGGATCTCGCGTGGCCGGCGCGTCCGCCGAACGGTGAGCGTCCGCGCTTCCGGGGGGAGGTTGAGTTGCTCGACCTTGCGGACCAGGCGCCGCCGGATGGTGTCATCGTCGATGCTCGGCGCCACCTTTGCCTGCGTCCGCATCTCGTCCACGAAGCGATAGTACTTGAGGTACACCCCTCCGACGTTCACGCCGTAATACAGTCCTGTGGCGAACAGGAGCAAGGTGAAGAGACACCCAAGCCTGCTCATCCCACGGGCGTTACGCCAGGGCGCTTGGCGATCGGCTACCATTGGGACTGTGCTCCGTCGACGATGTCGTTTACCAGCTTGTCGAGGGCGATCTGGCGGCCCTCGATTTCCAGCGGAGGGTTGTACTCCCCGTCCACCACCAACCCCGCCCGCTGCCACAACGTCTTCCCCTCCTGCTGGTCGTAAATCTCAACGTTCAGCGTAACCTGCACCCGGCGGCGCGTCACCTGCACGGCCCCTACATCATCGGTCACGTGTGCGAGCAGCAGGTCGGGCTCGTACCGCACGATGGTGCCACGCACCACCGCGTCGGCGGTAGCCTCCGACGCCGGGCTCGTACCGCACGATGGTGCCACGCACCACCGCGTCGGCGGTAGCCTCCGACGCCTCGCGCAATCCGAGTCGTGCCTCCATGGCGGTGCGAACCGCGGTGGAGACTTCCTGTGTGAGTAACGGCTCGGCGGTCTGGTTGTCGAACGGGAGGATGGCTACGGTCTTGACGTGGGCCGGTAGCCCGCCCCCCGCGAACCCGTAACAGGCCGCGAGCGTCCAACTCGTGGCGACGGCCAGCAGCGCGATCCTACGGCTGCCGCCAGATGTCCGGATCCACTGAAGCCAGCGGCTCAATAGCGCGCACCGTGAATGTGATGACCGTCGCATCCTGCGGGAACCGCATGAGTGCCTTCTCCGGCAGGCCGGTCGAATCTGCAAACGTCACCTCCGCCAACCCCACGCGCGCGCCGTTGTGGCGCAGCTCTGCCTCGAGTGTGGCGGGCGACCCCACCACGGTTCGATACGTCAGCGTGTCGGTCCCATTGCTGTAGCGCCACAACTGCACCCGCTCATCGCGGCGTCCCGTCAGCTCGGCCGATGCCGCAGCGTACTGGGGGATGCCGATGGCCGCCCAGAACAGCGGCGCGACCCCCACGAATCCCTCCGCGTCCTCCTGTGGCTCCGACCAAACCACCTTCTCGCCCACGAGGACGGCGGCGCCCGACCGGCCGAACGGACCGCGGTAATCGAACCGGATCGAGTCCGGCGGCACGAACCGCACCGTGGCGCGGCCGCTGGCACCGCCCTTCTGCGTTTCGTGGCGCCACCGCAAGGTGTACAGCAACGGGTGGTCCGGCGCGTATCCCTCCACCCAAGCGTCCGCCTCGGCACGCGACACCGCCGGCAGCGTCTCCGGCACGATCGGACCGGGCCGACCTGCACACCCGAACCCGTTGCCACATCAGCAGTTAAATCCATGTGATAAGGTACGTGGCACCCGCCGCCGCCCCGGCGCGCGGGCTGACCAATATCGGCAATCCCGTCGTGGACCCAAGTGGCTACCGTCCGCGGATCGTGCGGATCCGGTCGCCCTGCACGATCCGGTCGACCGCCTCCATGCCGGCGGTCACCTGTCCGAAGACCGTGTAGGTGCCGTCCAGGTGCGGCTGCGGTGCGTGCGTGATGAAGAACTGGCTACCCCCGGTATCGGGTCCGGAGAGCGCCATTCCCACCGTGCCCCGATTGTAGCGACGTCGATTGATCTCATCCCGCATCGCGAAGCCGGGACCGCCCCATCCGTCTCCACGCGGATCTCCGTCCTGGATCACGAAGTTGGGCACCACGCGGTGCCACGCCCCGCCGTCGAAGTAGTGCTGGCTGGCGAGCTCCAGGAGGCTGTTCACCGTGACGGGCGCGTCGGCGGCAAACAGCGACACGGTGATGCGGCCGCGGTCGGTCTCGATCACCAGCTCGGGCGCCACCCCGCCTTGCTCGACGGGCAGCACGAAGCGGCGTGCAATGTCGCGGTAGTCGTCGATGTTCCTCCCCGTCTCGACCGGAAACGCCGGTCCCCACTGCCGCGCGACGTCGCGCAGGTACTGCTGCGCCGCCTGCCGCACCAGGTAGTCATCGCATCGTGGGAACCGCGCCAGAAGTTGATCCG
>JBDGXT010000195.1:0-3902 GCA_039584455.1 Gemmatimonadota bacterium | reverse complement strand
TACGGGGCCGAGGCCGCGGCGCAGCACTACTTCCACCGGCCCGCCGCAGCGCCCGACGCGTGGCAGGGGGCGCTGCTGGCGGCGAGCCTGCCGCGGCCCACGAGCTGGAACCCCGACTCGGGCGGGGAGCGGTACCTCACCTTCGCGACCATGATCCAGATGCGGGTGGAGCGGGCGCGGTACCTGTGGCGGTATCTGCCCGACGACTCACCGCCGCGCGACTCAGTGGTGACACCGGGCAGCTAACCCAGCGCCCGCGGGCCCTGCCGGTGTGCCTCAGAACACCCGCCGCAGGCCGCGCGCCACCTGTACCTTCCATCGCGGCTGCCGCGGGAGGAGGGCGTCGAGCTCTTCCTGGGTTTCGACCCAGGTGGACCGGGCCGCGATCGCCACGAAGTCGATCAGCGTCGCCAGGCTCTCCACCCCGGCCACCAGAACCACCGATTCGCCGTCGAGCAGCAGGGAGCGGTCGTTCTGGTTCTGAGAGCCCGTGAGGAGATAGAAGACGTCGCGCGCCCGTTCGCCTTCCGGCGCGCGGTGCAGCGTCGAGTCGATCGGTGCGAGCAATTCGGGTCCCATTCGTCCGGTCGCCGCGAACGCCGGCCCCCGCGCGTACTCCTCCGCCCGGTCCTGAATGTAGCTGACGAAGACCTGGAACCAGGCGGGATCGCGCAGCGCGCGCTCGATGCCGGTGGCGCTCGCGATCAGCTGGCTCTTGAGGTGCAGGCGCGGCGATCGGCTGCCGTCGTCAGTCGCCTGTGGCACCACGAGATCTCTGGTGGGCTCGAGCAGTGAGTCGAGCAACGCAGGATTGTTCAGGCGCGCGTAGGTCTCGTCGGGAAAGGGAAAGGCCTCGCGCGGGAATCGTGCGTCGAGAATGCCGCGGAGCACCGCCCGGTAGCGCTCCTGAATACTGCGCGTACCGATGTCCTGCCCGTACAGGCCCACCCACAGGCCGCCACCCGAGGCGGCGAAGGCCGGGCGCAGCATCGCACCGAGCTGGAGGTAGGCCTCCAGCACATCATGCGTCAACACCGTCTGGACGAAGGCGTCGCCGTACGGCGCGTTGGCGGGCCGCGGCGCTATGGGGAACACCAGGCAACCGCGCAGCGCCGAGCCCACCAGCATCCCGGCCCAGAAGAAGCTGCTCCATTGCGAGTCGGGAATCAGCAGGCGCGTCCCCTGGGGCGAGAGGTTGTAGATCGCCGCCCTGAGTGCCGAGGCACGCTTGGCACCGTACCCGGTCGCGTTGTGCACCTGAAGCAGGCGGCTCCCGCCGGCTGCGCCGCGATCGCCGTTCGGCTGCTGCGGCCTGAGGGCCGGCGGCATCGCGTCACCATCGATGCCGTGGCTCTGCAGCAGCCTGCGCGCCTCCCGTTTCAAGGCGAGCGTGGACGGCCCTCGCACCAGGAGAGTCCGGTCCTCCCAGCGGGCGCCTTCGTAGTCCTCTCCCACGCCCTCACCGGTAAAGAGGGCGCCACCCCGCGACGGGTCCCGCTCCGTGAGGTCCCAAAACACGATCTTCCTGTGGTCGCGCATGAAGTCGTCGACGAAGGCGGCGGGGCCGATGCGACGGCGGAAGCTGGGATCGCCCGGGTACGTGATGCTGACGTGCACCTTGACGTAACGCCGCAGCCAGTCCTCCCCGCGCTCGGCGGTGAGGCGCTGCAGCCGGGTCGAGCCCGCCACCGCCGCACGCAACTCGCTTTGCGCGTCGCGCAGCCGTTGCTCCACATCGCGCGCCTCGGCCGGCAGGCGCACATCGAGCCCGAGCGGATCCTGCAGCACATTCGCCCAGCGGCGCCCCCTGCGAGCATCGAAGTACCACTGATCCACGAACACCATGAACGTCGGGATGCGCCCGGTCGCATCGAATTCCAGCACGCGCTGCGTGAGTGCCGCCAGGTATCCGTCGGCCACTACGCGCGCGCCCACGCGATCCACCGTTCCCGCGCTCGTGGTGCCCGGGAAATCGTGTATCCAGAGAACATGGTAGTCCCGCGCCTGGTGAATCGACCGGATCAGCTCGGGACTGAACGCCTCGTTGATCAGGTATTCGAACTCGTTCCCTCCCTGGAGCTCCTCGCCCGTCACCGACTCCAGCAGGCGGTCGATCTCCGACTGGGAATCGTGCTCCTCCGGTGTGAGGGCGAGCTGAAACGGGAGCCACACGAGCCGACTGTCGTCCCAGCGGGATCGCGCGGCCCGCTCTACCGACTCGATGACCTCCATCCAGCCGGCGAACGCGGCCAGGACCGCCGATCGTGTTGCCGGCGGCAGCGACGTGGTCGCATCGAGCTGGTGAGCGAAACGCTCCATGGCGCGGTGGCGCAGCGCATCGAACACGGAGGTGCTGCGCCGCTGGCCGAAGTCGCGGTTGGCCGGCAGCACGACCTGCTCGAGGAGCGCCGCTCGGGCGAGGGCGGTGATCGCCGCCGCCGCCGTGTCCCCGTCCGTCGTGCCCACGGCGTGCGCAAACAGGCGCCGCAGCTGGCGGTGGTAGGCGGCGACCTCGGCGGGGTACGTGTGGCCGTCCGGAAACTCGTCGTCCACCGTGGCCATCCTCGCCATGGCCGTCTCGATCTCCTGCGTCCACTCGACGTCGGTCTGGAGCGATGATTCCACGAACGGTGTAGTGAGCACGTCGATCCACAGAGCGGACGTACGCAGCCCATCCAGCAATCGCTCGGTAGCCGAGTCGCGAGCCGCGGTCTCGAGCGGCGCGGCGCCATACGGCGGTGCGCTCACCGAGATTGCTCGTGGCCGTGTACCGCCCGCGAGCGGCTGGAACAGCGGCAAGGTCACGCCGAGCGCGAAGCGCCGGGCGGCCGGCGTCCACTCGAATCGGAGCGTGCTCCCGTTCCCCAACAGGCCGCCCCGGAGGATGGGGTCCTCGAGCGTCAGGATGAATTGCGGCGGCCAGGGGTCGGGGTGTCCGATCTCGACCCCGCCCTGGAGCAGCAGCGCACGTATGGTCCCGAACAGGCGCCCGCCCCCGCGCACTTCTCCGCCCTCCACTGCAGCGTAGGCCTCGGCCGCCACGCCGAAGATCCCAATCACGGGGCGGACGAGCTCGTGACGCAGCCCAATGAACGCGACCCCGCCACCGGTGAACCCGTCACGGTCCGCTCCGGTGAACGACCCGCCGCCGTACATGGCCAGATGAGCCGGGAGTCCGACGCTCCTCACGGGCGCGTACGGATCGTTGCTGGACTGGCCCCGAGCGCTCTGCACTGCGAGCGTCCCGAGCAGGACTGCGAGGATCGCACGGAGGCCAAAGCCGGGAGGGCGGGTCTCGGCCATGGCATGAACCTACGGCTCGCCCGGCCGGCTGGCGAGAAGTTGCGGCGGGCCTCCACCGGCCGCGCGAGCGCGACCGGCGGAATTCCAGGGTGTGATCGCGGGTGCTACCGCGCCGCCAGCCCGTTGGCGCCACCCTCGATGCGCGGCTGGTGGAGCGGTGGCGACCCGAGGACGAAAGACCGGAGCTGCTGACGGAAGACCTGGTGTGGCAGCCAACCTCCAGGGTGGAGCCGCTCGAGATCGACCTGGCGCGATTCTTCGCGGAGGCGGTGGAAGGCTCAGGTTGACTGCCGTCCGGGGGGTATCTAGCTTTTCTGACGTCCCCGCTGGCCCCCGGCGGGGCATTGTGTCTGAGGTGGGGGCCGGGCTCGCAGGCCCGTGCGATGGGGCTGTAGCTCAGCTGGGAGAGCGCCTGGATCGCACCCAGGAGGTCAGGGGTTCGAGCCCCCTCAGCTCCATTTCGCTGCCCCGTGGTGTAACTGGCAACACGTCTGACTCTGGATCAGAAGAGTCCTGGTTCGATCCCAGGCGGGGCAACTCAAGCGCGGCCGTTTCGGCCGCGCTTCGTCGTTGCCACCGCCGTGCTCGGTCACTTGCTC
>JBDGXT010000194.1:0-3930 GCA_039584455.1 Gemmatimonadota bacterium | reverse complement strand
CTCCTCGCACAGGACGAGCAGACGTACCCGACCTTCCGGTTCGAGGGGCAGCTGCGGCTGCGCACCGAGGCGGACGGCCGCACGGTGGATACGGATCCCGACTTCGCGACGCTCTCGCGCATTCGCTTCGGGGTCCGCGCAGGCCTGCTCGACTGGATGGATGTGTACCTCCAGTTGCAGGACGCGCGCGCGTGGGGCATCGAGACCAACACGCTGGTGGACGCCAGCGCCGACCTGTTCGACATGCATCAGGGGTACGTCGACATGGGCGCCAGAGAGACGTTCACGGCGCGGCTCGGCCGGCAGGAGATGCCGTTGGCAGACGAGCGATTGGTGGGTGCCGTGGGATGGAGCAACACCGGCCGGTCGTTCGACGGGGTGCGTGCGTTCGGCAAGGACGGCGCGATCGGGTGGACGGCGTTCGTGATGAACATCGTCGAGCGCGACTCCCTGTTGGCGGTGGGCCTCCATCCCCAGGTGAACCAGGGTGCGTTTGACGACGGGTGGCTCATCGGCGGGACCGCCTCCGGGAAATACGGCGACGTGACGACCGAAGTGACCGCCGTGTATGACCGCAAGGCCGCGACCGACGAATCGTATACCGTGAACCTGCGGCTGCACGGACGCTCGGGGGTATTCCTCTACGAGGGGGCCGGGGCGTATCAGTTCGGACCCGACCGCAGCGCGTGGTTTGCCAGTGGGAAAGCGGGCGTGGCAATCGGCAAGGGTACGGTGGCGCTGCAATTAGACTATCTGTCGGGCAATGCCGACCCCGCCGACACGCAGGACAAGGCCTTCAATACCCTGTACGCCACGAACCACAAGTTCTATGGCTACATGGACTACTTCCTGTTTATCCCGCAGCAGCTCGATAGGGCGGGGCTGGTGGACGCCATCCTGCGGGGCTCGCTCAACACGTCGGCGACCACGTCGGTGCGGCTCGACGTGCACCGGTTCCGCACCGCGCAGGAGCGGAACGGACTGAAGACCCTGGGTACTGAGATCGACTTGGTGGGCAACTGGCGCGTGGCTAAGCCCGCCAGCCTGCAGGTGGGTGTTGCGGCATACGTGCCCGAGGAGCTGATGACGCTGCTCTCCCCCGCGTTCGCAGGCGGAGAGAGCACGACCTGGTGGGGCTACGCGCAGTTCATCGTGAACTGGCCTTAGCAGTTCGAGCGGCGTAGCTGGACAACGAACACGGCCGCCGACATCGCGTCGGCGGCCGCGTTGCGTCTGTGAGGCCCGTGTGTGGCTACCGCGGTTCGGCCACCAACTCTGCCATGCGCCGGCGTGCATCCTCAACCCGCCACTGCAGCTCGGGGTCGGCGTTCTGCCAGAGGTCGACGAAGCGGCCGTAGTAGAGCAACGCTTTCTCCCGATCGCCCCGCTCCTCGTACAGCATGCCGAGTCGCTCGAGGTGGAGGGCCAGAAAATACGCGTCGTTATCCCCGCGGGCGTTCCCGTACCAGGGCATCGTCACGTAGCGTTCGTAGGCGCCGATGGCGGAATCGGTCTGTCCGGCCGCCTCGTAGGCGAGCCCCAGCCGCTTGATCCTACTGACGGGGTTGCGTGCGGCCTGGTCCGCCAACCGGTATTCCGCGATGGCATCGGCGTACCGCCCTTCGGCGAACGCCACCTGACCCCATTCCTCGCGGATCCAGCCTTGGTCAAACCGTTGGGACTCGGCCGGGACCAACGCCTCGTACTCCTGCAACACGGCGCGTGCCCGATCCGGTCGCCCGGCCGTGGAGTACAGGCCAGCCAGAAACAGGTAGGGCCGGTCGGCGGGTCGCATCGACTCCATGGGGTATCGCCGCAGGGCGTCCTCGGCCTCGCGCAGGGCGGCGTCAGGGTTGCGCTCGACCCGCGCCGTGGCCGAAGCCATCAAAACGACGCCTCTCAGCGCGATGTGCGGAATGCCAAGCGTCTCGGCGTCCGCGATGGCAGCTTCGGCGTAGCGCCGCGCCTCGGCTAGCTGGCCGAGCGTGAGGTGCAGGCTGAACAGCGTGTACTGGACTCCCACCCGCCCGCCCACGGACTCGCGCCGCTCCTCCAACAGCGACTGAGCCCGGGCCAGAGCGGTCGCGTGGTCGAAGCGGCTCGCGGCCCACCGGATCGCCGCGGTCTGCACGTCGGGATGTCCGGGACGTGCCGCGGAGTCACGCGCGAGGCTGACCCTTGCCTCCTCGAATTTCCCCTGGGCGAACTGCACGCGCACGAGCCCAAGCATGGCCGCGTAGACAGCGGTCGGCTCGATCGCCGGGTCGAGCTGTGCTGCGTGAGCGTAGTACCGTTCAGCCACGGCGTAGTCGCGCTGGTTCTCGTACTGGACGCCCAAGTTGTTGTTGCCCAGGGCGTCGTCGGGGTACGCGTCGAGCAGCCTGAGGTACGCGTTGATGGCGTTCGCCGGGTCGCTGCGTGAAAAGTAGTAGGTGGCCTCGGTCAGATAGCGCTCGCGGTCCGTCAGGCGGTCGCGTTGCTCGAACGCAGTCGCCAGCGCCTCCATCCGACGCGAGCGCCGCCGCGCCTGCGTCCCCAGCTTGCGCCAGGCCATGGCGAACTCTGGATCGAGGGCCACGGCTTCGTCGAGCAGCTCGACGCCGCGCGAGTCGTCCTCATCATCGCCGAGCGCGCGCACGGCCTCCGCGTACAGACGCAACGCCTCCAGCGACCGGGTGGTCAGGTCCTCGAGGGGTGGGTTGGCGCGGATGATCTTCAGTGGTTCGCCGAGCCGCTCGCGTAACTTGCGTGACACGCGCTCGATCGCCCCGATGATGCGCTCGGCGCTCTCGGCCGTCTGCTGCAGGCTCGCGAGCTCGATCCCGTTCTCCGCCTCGACGATTCGCACCGAGATGACGTAGAGATCGCCCAGCGCTCCCACCTGGCCGGCGATCACGGCTTTGTGCCCTTGGCGTACCGCGACCTCACGGGCGAGCTCGACGCCGACCTCGGTACCCCGCTCGACCCGCATGCGGCGCAGCACACGGCCCACGTAGCTGGGATCGGCCACGGAGACGAGGCGGTTCTGGGAGAAGTCGATGCGAAACGCCTCGGTGACCACGGGTCCGAGCATCGAGTCAGCCGTTAGGTTCTCGAAGTCGGCGAGCACGACCCAATCGCGCTCGCTGATGATGCCCTTGGCGAGCAGGGTGCCCACCGGTCCGATGCCGAGCAGCCGCATGCCCATATAGATCGCCGTTACCAGGGCCAAGGCCCCGAAGGCAACCCCGCCACCCAAGAGCGCGCGGCGCCACGTGAACGGTTTGCGCACGCCGGTGTGCGCGGCGGTCTGCCGTCCCGCGATCTGTGCAAGCTCGCGGCGGCGCTCCAGGTGCGCGGTGAACGTCACGATCGGCAGGCCCACGGCGAGCAGCACCGCTGCCCCCGCGAACACCCAGTCGGGCAATCCGAGTTGCCGCACGAGCACGTAGGAGAGGCCCAGCACCAGCGCGGCAGACACCAGGTAGAAGCCCACGGCCGCGAGGGGCAGGGAGGCCCTGGCGGACATCGACGGCATCGGCATGCCGGCGACGCTGCCCCGATCGAGCGCCTCCGCGAACTCGGTGGCGGTGCGGAACCGATCGGCCGGCACCTTGGACAGCGCCTGCGTGATCGCTCCCTCGACGCCCACCGAGATGGTGTCGCGCACCGTGCGCAAGCTGGGTACTGGGTCCATCGCGTGCCGTGCCATGATCGCCTGCGCCGTGGGTCCCGTGAACGGCGCCTCGCCGGCCAGCATCTCGTACAACAGGCACCCCAGCGCGTACACGTCGCTGCGCGCATCGATCGTCCCCACGCCGGCCGCCTGCTCGGGGCTCATGTACGCCGGCGTCCCCACGGCGACGCCCGTCTGCGTGAGTTTCTCCCCGCCCGCCTCGGTCACCGCTCGGGCGATGCCGAAATCGCTCACCACGGCGTGCCCCGACTGGA
>JBDGXT010000193.1:0-4255 GCA_039584455.1 Gemmatimonadota bacterium | reverse complement strand
GCTCAAGTCGTTGGGGATGATCCAGCAGGTCCGGGTACTCCCGGAGGCGGCATACCGTTTCAAACATGCGCTCACGCAGGAAGCGGCGTACGAGAGTCTCGTGCAGCACCAGCGGAAGAAGTTGCACGGTCTGGTCGGTGAGGTCCTCGAAGAGGTACACGCGGATCGCGCCGCGGAGCAACCGGACATCTTCGCGCACCACTTCAGCATTGCCGAGCGGTGGCCCGCTGCTGTCCGGTACGGGCGTCGCGCTGCGGAGAAGGCGCGCGACCTGAGTCAGTTCGCTCATCAATCGCGGATGTTGGAGAACGTGCACCGCTGGGTCACGAAGCTCGAGGAGAGCGACGAACGTCGGGAGGTGGAGATCGACGTGCTCCTCGCTTGGGAGCGAGCCTGTGAGACGGTGGGGAACCGGGAACGGCAGCGCACGATCATCGACGAGCTCCTGTCGCTGGCCGAACCGGGACTGCACGATCGCCAGCTTGCGGAGACCTACATCAGGCAGGGTGATCTTCTCACGCTACTCGGACAGTTCGCGGAGGCCCGGGAAGCGCTCAAGAAGTCGCTCGAGATTTGGAGAACGCTGTCGGATCGTGTCGGGGAGCGAAACGCGTTGCGGAGCCTGGGGTTCGTCGGATGGCACGCGGGAGAGTTCGAGCCGGCCATTGCCGCCGCGGAGGCTGCACTCGCCATCGACCGTGAGCGGCAGGACTGGGAGGCGGTGGCGCAGGACCTCAACAACCTCGGCACGGTCCTGAAGGGTGCTGGACGAATCGATGAGGCGTTCCGCCACTACGGGGAGGCCGTGCAGCTCTTCCAAGAGGGGAAGATCGAGGTGGGAGCACATTTCGCCCTCTTCATGGCGGCGGGAATCCATCGCGATCGGGGTGAGTTGGACAAGGCGATGGAGTGCCTGCAGAAAGGGCTCGAGATCCTGGACCGTCACCACCTGGTTGGGCAGACGTCGTTCACGTTGACGGCCATGGCCGCCATAACCCACCTGCAGGGCAAGTCTGAGGAGGCCATCCGCATCTACGAAGGCGTGGTGCGGCGGATGCGCGAGATCCAGTACGCCACTGGGCTGGTGCAGGGACTGCATGGACTCAGTGAGCTGCTCTTGGCGCTCGGGCAGCCGAGGGAGGCGCTCCCGTACATCCGCGAGAGGGTCGAGGTCTTCGAGCGAATGGGTGAGCGTTCGCTCGAAGGCGACGCGCGACAGCGGCTGGCGGAGACCTACGAGCAGGAACTCCGAGATATCGGAGCCGCGATGATCGAATGGCACAAGGTACGAGCTCTGCGGAAGGAGACGGAGGATCTTCCCGGTGAGCTGGAAGCGGTGGAGGGCCTCGCCCGGCTCACGAGGCTGAGCGTCACCGACGCGGAAGCGGTCATCGCCCTGTACGAGGATGCGCTGGATTTGGCCGTCGCGCTCGATGATGCGCCCAAGCAGGGGGACCTGCTCAATACGCTCGGCGTGATTCGCTGGGAGCAGGGGGACTACGCCGAGGCGCTGCCGTGCTATGAGCGCGCATTGGGGATCTTTCGCGACCGTGGTGATCAGGTCCACGTCGGACTGGTGCTGAACAGCATCGGCGCGGTGCTGCGAGACAGCCGTCGATTCGAGGAAGCCCTGGACCCGCTTCACGAGGCGTTGGAGACCAACCGCCAAACGGGGCAGCGCAGTCTCGAGGGCCATTCGCTGGCGACGATGGGTGACGTGTACGCGGCGATCGGGAAGCCCAATGAAGCGCTCGTGCAATACGAAGCCTCGTTCGAGCTACGGAAGGATATCGAGGATCGGAACGGCGAGGGATGGATGCTGTTCCGCATCGCGCAGGTTGAGGCGTCTCGCGATCAGTGGGATCGGGCCCTCGACTTCGCGGGCCAGGCCCGCAGGATTGCCGAGGAATGCGGGGATGAAAAACTCACGGCGGCGTGCGAACGACTGTAGCGCCGACCGGCAGCACCGCGAACCACAGCCTCTGATTGGAGGAATGAGTGCCTAGATACATCATCGAGCGCGACGTCGGTTCGCTCACGCCGGAGCAGCTCGACGCCGGCGGTAGGAAGTCCAACGAAGTGCTTGCCGAGATGACCGACGTCGTCTGGGTCAGAAGCTACGTCTCCGAGGCCGAGGGCAAGATCTACTGCGAATACGACGCTCCCAACCCAGAGGCCATTCGAGAGCACGCCCAGCGAGCCGGACTGCCAGCGGACAAGATCTCCGAAATCTCCCTGGAGATAAACCCGGAGATGTTCCGTTAGCGGTGCGGGGCGCGGAGTCGGCGCAAGCCGGTCCACACCTGCCGAAGAACCTCACGGACCAACCGCTGGAGCTCATTCTGGTCGAGATGAAGACGCCGTCAGCGGGTGGCAAGTAGCGTTGAGGCGCGGCGTCCGGGGGGCAAGAGTAGCACAGCGCCCGGCCTCGCGCCGGGCGCTGCCTAATGCTCGATAGGCTGCTTGCACGAGGGCCAAGAAGAACGTGACCTGGCCCACACGCCGTTTCCGGGTGACATCAATCACTTTCCCCGACCTCTCCGATCACGATTCTGGTACCAGGTGCCCGCTGCGCTCCAGCGCACGGGCGAGGGGAGGGTCGATGATTCAACCGACCGTACACCGCTCGCTGAGACGCGAGGACCTGACGCGCCTGGTGGCTGCGATCCACCGGGGCAACGCCGAGGCGGGACGCAGTGCGGCCCGTGCCTTGGATGCGGGGGCGGTGCACGAGGTGCTGGATGCACCGGAGGCCCTGGAGGCCGTGCGCGGCTACGGCGGAGCACCCGCACCGCTGCCGCTCGCGCTGCTGTGGTACGTCCCGGTGCGGGCTGCACTGCGAGCTCGGGGTGAGGACGACATCCCGCTGGCGGACTTCACCGCCAGCATACCCCTGGCGTTTCTGCGCACCACGGCGATGGAAGTGGTGCACGCGGGCGAGCGGGGCATAGTGGCGTGGTGGCGGGCTGTGGTCGGGCTGCCGGCTGGTAGTAGAGTGCGTGCCGAGCGAGCGTGCCGCTGCGGTGCGCTGGCCCTGTGGTGGAGCGGCTGCTTCCCGCAACATGTGGAGCGGCGCGGCGGCAAGGGGATGATCCGGGCCTACCTCGGCTTCGGGGCGACGATGCTGTGGGAGACGGCCTGCCTCGTCGAGGGGCGAAGCTCCGCGCTGGCGGCCCTCTACCGTCGGGCCGCAGAGCGGATCGAGCTGTTGCGGGAAGGCCTGCAGGCTGCAGCGGTTGACTACCTCGGGCCCGACGCGCACACCCCCGAAGGTCGCCTCAACCGCTTCCTCGAGCGTGTGGGGGAAACCTTCGATCCCATGGCCAACTAGGAATCCTCCGCTCACTCGGCGTCGATCGCCGACGCATGCGCCCCGCGAGCCGCGGAATCTCGCGGGATGGTTAACCCCAGCAACGAATCCTTGACGAACTCGGTCCTGCGCGCGAATATCGCCAATCCCAAGTGGCGGATGTTCCTCCCGCTCCGCCGTTGCCGACTAGGATCATTGCCGCGAACCGGCGCCCAGGCTGTACCGGCGCCCGTCTCTCCGCAGACCTCCTACGCGCCATCGGACGAGCACTCCGCCAAAACGCGGCTTCACGTTCGCCGCCACGAAGGAGGCTACGATGCGCCCCGTGACGTTACTCCTGTCCCTGCTGGTGTTCGCGGCCAGTCCCGCCGTCGCTCAGGACCCTATCGTCGTCGATTCGAAGCACTACAAACTCGAGTTCGAGAACGAACACGTCCGCGTAATCCGCATCACTTACGGACCCGGCGAGGAATCCGTGATGCACTATCACCCTGCGGCCGTGGCGGTTTTTCTCGTGGACCAGAAGGTCCAGTTCACGTTTCCGAATGGTGAGACCGCCGAAACGTTTCCGAATGGTGAGACCGCCGAAGTGGAGACCAAGGCCGGTGAGACAATCTGGACGGAAGCCGGTCCCCACCTGCCGAAGAACCTCACGGAGGGCCCCCTGGAGCTCATCTTGGTCGAGATGAAGACGCCGTCTCGATGAGGCCCGTCGTGGGTGTAGCCGCCGGCGTCCTGCTGGTCGCGGCCTGTCAGCCACCACCGGCCGAACTGACTGAGCAGGACAGGGCGGCGCTTGAGCAAGTCATCGACGACGTCGCGCGTAACCTGGAGGCCGCCGACTTCGCGACGTGGGCTGGGCGGTTCTCCCAGGACGCGGTGATCTATTCACCCAATGCTCCGGCGATCCGCGGGCGCACCGTGATTCAGGAGTGGGGCGAGTCC
>JBDGXT010000395.1:0-2443 GCA_039584455.1 Gemmatimonadota bacterium | reverse complement strand
CCGTCGCTGCGGGTGCGTTGCTGGTCGCGGCACTTGCTCCCCAAGGGGCCACGGCCCAGGAAGCGATGAGGACCGCCGGCATCGTCTCCGGCACCCAGAAGGTCCTGAGTTCGATCGAGCTTCCCGACGGGCGCACCATCCGCCGCATCATGCTCAGCGTCGGCGTCACCGCCGACGACCACTCGAGCCCCTGGCACCTGGGGAACCAGGACTGCCTGGCCACGTACATGTTCGCGGCCGACGGCTCGCTGATCGGCGGCCGTGGCGTGTGCGACTTCGTGAGCCTGGACGGGGACATATGGTGGCTCACGTTCGAGGCCTCCGGCACCGATCCGATCCGCTGGAAGGGCCTCGGTGGCACCGGCAAGTTCGCGGCGGTCGAGCACAGCGGCACCACCGTCGTGAATGCCGAGTGGGGCGACGGCAAGATGATCGGTCGTTGGGAAGGCACTATGACAATGAGGTAGCAGGTCCCTCACATACCTGAGGTCGGCGGTTCGAATCCGCCACCGCCACTGGCCCAGGACCTAGCCCCGCATCGAGTTGCCTCGGTGTGGGGCTTCCGTTTCACAGCAGTGCCCGGCGCGGGGTAAGGCAGGCCGCCCCAGGGCGGTGATTCCCGTTCCTTCGGATCACCACCTATTACCACGTATCATCCCGTCAGTGTTAGATTTCCGCGCCCCCGCCCGAGTGGTGGAATGGCAGACACGCGGGACTCAAAATCCCGTGCCGGCAACGGCGTGCGAGTTCGACTCTCGCCTCGGGCATGTAGCAAGAAGAAAGAGGGCCACCGACGGTTACGCCGGTGGCCCTTCGTCGGGCTAGAGCGATTACGCTGTGCGGCCCTTGTCGATGACCGCGGGATTCGGCACTGCGAGCGGCGCGGATGGCGAGCTGAGGGGGACGCGCGGCGCCACCCTCACGCCGCGTTGACGGCGGCTCTCAGGATTGGCGGCAGTGACGTACTCAAGCGCGCCCTACGAGCCCTACCCCAGGGGAATGCCGTTGGAAGGGGGGCACCACCTGCAGCAGGAGCTCGCCAAGAAGCACCTGCGCAGCGCCCTACAAACCGTCCAAGCGATGCTCCTGGCGGGGGAGATGAACCCGCTCGACGCCGTGGCAGACCTCTCCATCGTGCGCGACCGGCTCGCCACGGCCCTTGAGGTCTTGGAGCAGTCTGGCTGAGACCGGGGGCGGACGACGGGCTGGTTCGAGGGCTGTCTAAAGGGTTTCGGGGTCACTTCATGAGTGACCGGCGCCGCAACTCGTCCTGCAGCCGGGCACGCTGGCGCTTCACGAGCAGGATCGAGAGGCCCAGCCCCCACACGCCCACTAGGCCGCCGAGGGTGGGAAGGGGGTACCGCACGAACAGCCACAACACCCCCAACAGCACCGCCAGAAACCCTGCAGCCGCACCCGCGCCGATGAGCGTGCTGACCCAGCGCTCCCGCCGGCTCTCCCGCTGGCGCTCACCGTAGCTGCGCAGCCACGGCCCCACCTTGGGCGTGCGGGATCGGGGCGGTTCCTCGGTCGGGTTAGTCACGCACTCTCCACGCCGCGGCGACACTCGGTCTGACCCCGAAACGTCACGCACAGCTCGCATTCGGTCTCCACGGTCCGCATGCTGCCCATGACGATGTAGACCGCGAATGCCGCCAGCGCGACAATGAGCGCCAGCACGCGCCCGCGCTTGGCTGCGGGTTTCCCTCCACGGGTCATGCCACTCCTCCTCCAGCGGATCGGGGTCTGTGTCTGCGTCGACACTCTAGTTAGCGCGTTGCCGTTTCGGGGGCAATCCATGCGCGGGGGCCTCGGGGAAACCGCCACATCGCGCTCTTCGTAGAGTCCATGGAGGCAGAGCCATGGATCTCGACGTTGCGCTCACCACGCCGGTCCCGGAGACCAAGCCCCGACTCACGCTGGGGCAGCTGTTCTGGGGGTTGGTGGCGTTCGGCGTCAAGGTCGCTCTCGTCCTGATCCTGCCGTTCGTCGTGCTGCTTCGCACGGCGATCTACCTGTACCAGCAACAAGACGTGCCTACGTGGCTGGCGCTCGCCGGGGGTGCGGCTCTGGCACTGCTCGTCCTCACCATATACGGCGCGTGGGTCTCGAAGAAGATCACGGGGAAGGCCAGGGCGGGCTTCGTGGCTAAGTGGGTGGCACTTCCCCTGGTGCTGGTCTACTGCGCGTACGCGCTGCTTCATCTCGCGAGCGTCAACGCGAAGACCGACGACGTGCGCAGCTACTACACGGCGCTGCATCCCCTGCTGCGACTCTCCGTGAGCACGTTCACGTTGCTCGACGGGGAGCTCGTCATCACCGACCTCGCGCGGACGCCACAGGATTATGTCACGATGGGTCTGCCGATCTACGAGGCGTCCCTCCACTACCGCCAGGCCGACGGGTACGTGCACGCCATGGACCTCAGGACACTGGACCGCGC
>JBDGXT010000192.1:0-6351 GCA_039584455.1 Gemmatimonadota bacterium | reverse complement strand
CTGAGAATCCGCGCCGTCACACCACCATTTGCGTTGACTGGCCACTTGTCCATGATGGTTCCGTCGAAATCGGGCGCTCTGCCGAGCCCGATTACGCGTAGAGTTGCCAGGCTTCCGCATGGTTTCGTTTCCGAATCAGAAAGGTCGTTCACCTCCCGTCGGTGGTCTGGCGGTCGCGTTGTCGGTGTGGCGTCCAGATGGAGGGCGTCGCTCTGGCAGCGGGCCGTCGAGGCCATCGGCGGTTCGACGGATGCGGGTAATGTGTCGCCAGGGACACGCCTCGCAAGGGTGAAACTGAAGCGGGTTTGTTCAGTTTAGCGGCTCGGAGACAACAGCGCCCGGCGCGGGCTCGGGCAGCGGTGCAGCGACGGCGCGATCTTGTCCTCGGGGTTCAGCACCTCACGTGGAATAGCCCAATACTCTTCTTCGGCGCGTCGTTCCACACCGTGATCGCGTCCGGAGTCGCGAGCAGCTGCACGTTGACATCCCGCCGCCCGAAGTACTCGGCTGCTTCCTCGGACAGGCGCACCATGTCGTGCTGACCCGAGCCGACGATCAGTGTGGCGGCCCCATCCTCGTACACGTGCTTGGCCTCGTCCCGCGAGATGGTGTGGGAGGTGCCGTAGACGCGCTTGGAGAGCTTCTTCTTACGCCTCTCAACGGTGCCGTCGAGCCTGATGAGCACGTCGTGCTCGTATCGCTCGCCGTCGATCTCGATCCAGCCGAAGCCGGTGCGATCGAAATGCGGCTGCATGATCAATGAGGAAGCTGCATGCGCAGGTTAGACGCCACCGCGCTCAGCGCAGCCGAGACTCAAGAGGCTCGCTCGTACGTGCCAACAAGCTCCGCGCTCGCAAGAATGTGGTCGGCCATCGCGTCTTCAAGAGCTGCCTTCGTGGGCGTGCCGAGATCCGGGAGCTGCACGTCGAGTGCGTACATCTTATGGAAGTATCGATGCCGACCAATTGGCGGACACGGTCCTCCATAGCCGGTGCGTTTCCAGTCATTCAGGCCCTCTCTCGTCCCTGGTGGCAGATCGGTGCGTGACCCCCCTGGCGGTAAGGACGTCGTCGATGGAGGGATATTGTAGAGAATCCAGTGAACCCAGGTCATCTTTGGAGCGGCTGGGTCTGGAGCATCCGGATCGTCCACGATGAGCACGAGACTCTCAGTCCCCGGCGGGAGTCCCTCCCACGCGAGGGGCGGCGACAGATCGTCCCCGTCACAGGTGTGATCACGCGGGATTGCCTGGCCGTGGGAGAATGCTGTGGAGGTGAGCTTTAGCTCCATCGTCTAGCCTCCTGCGAGAATGCGGTAGCGCGCCCCGTGAATCGGCGGTGTGCGCCCAACGACGCCGCGCATCACCTGACCAGCGCGGGACCGGGTATTGCCTCAATCACCAGTCGTGCTGCTCCGCGACCACAAGGGCCTTCTCCACAGCGGGGCGGAATGGCTCCAGTTCGGCCCAGCACTCGTCGCGCATCGCTCTGAGACGCTGGATGGTCTCGTCTCTCCCCGCCGGTGGCTCGTAGTACAACCTCCGGTGCAGTGCGCTGAACTTCCACCACAGGTGCCTGCCCGAGGGCGTGCCTTCGGCAATCACGCTGCGCAGTTGCTCCTCCGCTTCCCGCAGCTCGCCCCAGACCTCGTGTTGCGCCAGCACCAGTGCCTTCCCTCACACCTAACGCGTTAACTCACCAATGCAGTAGCGACAGTTATCGTACCCCTCCACGTGGGCCTGGTCTAAGGTGTCGGGGTTGAAGCCGAGTGCATGACCCGCCGCGATGATGGGCGACGCATCCTCGTGGATGAGGTCATGGACCTCGCGCTTGTTGGTGTTGCCGAGGTAGCGATCGCCAGTTCGGGAGTAGACGCGATACGACACGGCCACCTCCCAGGTGATAGTGAGCGGCGCGGGAGCGTTCTACCTACGTTGGCGGCTCGCGGCAGCTCCGTCCAGTACCGTTTGGGCGCAGGAGGAGCCGGTATTGGGACATTCACCGCCGTCGCTCTGGCAGCGGGCCGTCGAGGCCAATGGCGGTTCGACGGATGCCGCTAATGTGTCGCCAGGGAGACGCCTCGCAAGGGTGAAACTGAACAGGATCTGTTCGAATTGGCGTCTGGGTGGGACGTTTGGGTCCCGGACAGAGGTCTACTGATCCAAAGGGGGGCCGCTAGGGGCTCGAACCCGGGAAGATGTCACCTTAAACGCGGGTTCGTGTCGTCCTTTGTCGGGATTGAGCGACAAAATGTCGTACTTTGCCGTACTTCACGGGTACAAATGTCAGACTTTGTCGTGTCCCGCGACCCGCAACTCAACGCAGTCACGCCCTGGAGCGTAACCACCATAAGACACTCGAACCCCACCATGGCCGACACAACTGCGCCAGCGCTCACCCGGAGACTCGGTCTCTTTCCCGCCACGAACCTGGTCGTCGCGGACATGATCGGGGTGGGAATCTTCACGACCTCCGGGTTGCTGATGGCCGAGCTGGGCAACCCGATCCTCATGATCGCGTTGTGGATCGGAGGCGGGATCCTCGCGTTGTGCGGCGCGCTGTGCTACGGGGCGCTGGGCGCCGCTATGCCCCGCGCGGGCGGCGAGTACGTATACCTCTCCGAGCAGTTCCATCCCATCTTCGGCTTCCTGACTGGCTGGATCTCCTTCTTCGTGGGCTTTTCCGCGCCGCTGGCGGCATCGTCACTGGGACTCAGCGAGTACCTGGCGAGCGCGTTTCCCGGATTGGTCGGATGGGGCCCCGAGGGGACAATCAAGCGATCGATCGCCGTTCTCGTCATCACTGCTCTCGCTCTCGTTCATCTGCGAGGCATCGAGCTCGGCTCGAGGGTGCAGAACGTCCTCACGGTCGGGAAGGTCCTCCTCATAGCGGGCCTGGTGGCGATCGGCTTCTGGATCGGACGGGGAAGTATGGGACACCTGGCGAGCGGCAGCGCTGCTCCCCTCGGCAGCGGCGGCTGGAAGGCCATAGGGCTCTCGCTGATGTGGATCACGTTCTCGTACAGCGGATGGAACGCATCGGTCTACATCGGCTCGGAGATCCGAGAGCCCCGCCGCAATCTCCCCCTGTCACTCCTGCTGGGGACCGGGGTCGTCATTCTACTCTACTTCAGCCTGAACGTCTTGTACGTCTATGCAGTGCCCCCCGAGGAAATGAAAGGAACGATCGCGATTGGGGGACTCGCGGCCGCACGGCTGTTTGGCGCCTCGGTCGAGCCCGTCATCTCGCTGTTGATAGCCTTCGCTCTGCTGTCGGCGATCAGCGCGCTGATCATTCTGGGGCCACGCGTCTACTACGCCATGGCGAAAGACGGATACTTCTTCCGGACGTTTTCGCACGTGCATCCGGTCTTCCGCGTCCCGACCACCGCCATCGTCCTCCAGTGTGTCATCGCGGTCGTGCTCGTACTGTCGGGCACCTTCGAGCAGATCCTGACCTACATGGGATTCAGCCTCGGCCTGTTTCCGATTCTGGTGGTGATGGGGGTGTTCAAGCTGCGCAAAGAGAACGCAGCCCGCACGCCAGCCTATCCGCTGGCCGCTCTGATCTTCGCCGTGGCCAGCGCCGCCATCCTGGTGCTCGCCTATCAGGAACGGCCTGTCGAGTCGTCGATCGCTATTCTCACCGTGCTGGCGGGAATACCGTTCTACATCGCGTTTGCGAGGTCGCAGGCCCGTGGCACGTCTGGCGCGACCGGGAGTCAGTCATGAGAGCCATATCCACGACCGTTTGCGGGATCGCGCTGCTGCTCACCGGGTTCCTCGTTCCAGCCTGCTCCGCGCAGGAGACACCGGCGCAGGAGGCCTTGGACCACCAGGTGCAGGAGTTCCTCGACGCCCATCGCAGGGAGTGGCGCGACATGAACGTCCCGACGGTCGACGGCCAGAAGCTCTACGATCTCGTCATCGAGAACGGCTACACCAGAGCACTCGAGCTGGGCACCTCCACGGGGCACTCGGCCATCTGGATCGCCTGGGCGCTGAGCAAGACCGGCGGGAAGCTGATCACCGTCGAGATCAACGAGCGTCGCTACAACGAGGCGTTGGCCAACTTCGAGGCGGCCGGGCTGAGTCAGTACATCGACGCTCGGCTGGCGGATGCCCACGAGCTCGTGTACGAGATCGACGGGCCGTTCGATTTCATCTTCATCGATGCCGACAAGAACTGGTACACGAGGTACTTCGAGGCGCTGCTCCCCAAGCTCGAGGTCGGTGGGTGCTTCACCGCCCATAACGTCTCCGGCCGTGGCGGAAGGGGCATGGGTGGATTCGTCGCTGCACTGGAGAACACGCCCAACCTCGACACCGAGTTCTTCCGAGAGGGAAGCGGGCTCTCAGTGAGCTACAAGCGGACCACGAACTGACTCACGGGGGACACGGCCGACGCGCCCACCATTCCGCATCGCTCGCAGCGTGCTAGAATTCATGGTAGATCGAAGCAGGCCTTCCGGTGTCGTCCACAGGAGGGTTCCCGATGGCGACGCAATCGCGTAGAACGTTCATCGAATCGGTCTCCTCGCTGGCCGTCGCAAGCCTGAGCCCCACCCTCCCATCCCTCCTCGCCGGATGCCGGCACCAGGCGCGAGCAGCATCGCGGAACGATCCGGAGTTCGAGCCCGGATACCTGGGACTGCACAGGAGCGGGGAATTGACGCAGAGGGGCGAGGAACTCTGGCAGCTCATGGAGCGCTGCTCGCTCTGCCCCAGGGAGTGCGGTGCCGCGCGGCTCGACGGGCAGCGTGGATTCTGTCAGGGCACGTCCCAACTGGTCATCGCGTCCTATCAACCACATTTCGGGGAGGAGCGGCCCCTGGTCGGACAGGGAGGCTCCGGCGCGGTGTTCTTCAGCAACTGCGCCCTGCGGTGCGTCTTCTGCATCAACTGGCAGATCAGCCAGGGTGGGGAAGGCGAGCCCCAGCGCCTTGAAGACCTGGCCGAGATGATGCTGCACCTGCAGCGCATGGGCTGCCACAACATCAACATCGTCACCCCGACCCACTACTCGGCCCACATCGTTCTTGCCCTGGACTTGGCCGCCGCCCAAGGACTGCGGCTACCGCTGGTCTACAACACCTGCGGGTGGGAGCGGCCGGAGATCCTCAGGAAACTGGACGGCGTCGTGGACATCTACCTCCCCGACTTCAAGTACGCCGACGGCCCCATGGCGGCGAAGTACTCATCGGGAGCCGATACCTACCCGGAGATAACCAAAGAGGCGCTGTTGGAGATGCACCGCCAGGTGGGTGTGGCGAAGCCGGCGGAGGATGGACTGATGTACCGGGGCTTGATGATCCGCCACCTGGTGATGCCAAACCGGGTCGGCGGCACACGAGCGGTGATCGACTGGATCGCAGCGAACCTGCCGAAGGACACCTACGTGAACATCATGTCGCAGTACCGACCGATGTACAAAGCGCACGAGTACCCCGATATCGCCCGGCGATTGCACCGCAGCGAGTACAACGAGGTCGTGGACCACGCGAGGGAGGTAGGGCTCACAAACCTGGATATCCAGGGGATGCCGTGGTTGTGAGGGGGCACAGCGCCCTACCGCTCCCTCCCCAACCGCTCCACCTCCGCCCGCGGTACCGGGCCTTGGAGTTGCCCCGCCTGGGATCGTTGTGCAGCATAGCGCGGTGGGGTGGTGCCGAGGGGGTAGCGCTCCACCAGGACTACCAGGACTCTTCTGATCCAGAGGGGCACCGCTAGGGGGGAGGGGTCAGCGCCGTGCTACCAGCACCAGCAGGTGGTCGTTCGGTACCGTGATGGCGGAGAGATCATCGAAGTCTGCCCTCACCCGAGCCTCGAAGACTCCGAGCGCCTCCTCGAACTCATCCGGCGAGTAGAAGCGGAACGTGGAATAGGCGCCGCTCCGAGCCTGGTCTCGGAGCCGGGCCAGGCTCGTGCGGATCATCCACGGCATCCTGAGCAGGTCGAGTAATTCAAACTCACTCTTCCCATAGACAGCTGCGCGTAGCGTACTCTCGGTGTGGAGCCGCGTTTCGCGATCCGCGAAGTGGGGGAAGCACTCCCCCCAGATAGTGTGTCGGTTCTGCTCCGGCGTGCGCGTGTATACAATAAGCCTCCCGCGCGGCAGCAATACCCGGGCTACCTCGGCAAGAAATGCCGACAGGTCGAAATGGTGGATCGCGTTGAACGACAACACCGCGTTGAACGACCAGCCTGCAAACGGGAGGGACTCAGCGAGCCCGATGACGCGATCGATGCTCCCGGTACCGGGCAAGTGGTGTACCACCCGGCTGCCAAGCATCTCGCGGATGGCGTCGCACGCTACACCGCGGTAGCGGAAGCGACTCTCGCCGGCATACTGG
>JBDGXT010000191.1:0-4080 GCA_039584455.1 Gemmatimonadota bacterium | reverse complement strand
ACCGAGGCAATGGAGTTCTCGGTGATGATGTCGAGGGCGATGACCCCCACGAGTGGGTCAGTCAGCAGAATGCCTCGTGTCTTGCGACCGTACTCCAGAAACGAGGCGTCGACCCGCAGGCCCACCACGCGCCGACGGTCCAAGTGAAAGACAAGGCCAGCTGACAGGCCATACCCGAAATCCACAGACTCGGAGAACTCTCCCACCGGTACCCCGCCAATGAGTGCCAGGGGCAGGAGTATCCGGTCGCGGACGCCCTCGGATTCCGCTTCCTGCCCGTGCGCGTCCGTCGCTGCACCGGCAAGAGCAGCCGCCACCAACAACGTAGCCACGACAATAGAGTCTCTCAGCGCCGGCAACGCACGCACACCGACGTTGCGACACTCCTCACGGGACCGATCAGTCACCGACGCCGACATCCTGCCTCGAGGCGGTTCCGATCCCCGGCGTCGGCACCGCCCCAACTGCCGCATTCGCCGTCGTGACCTCTGGGCGCAGCAACTTCAGGCGGATGTTGACCTTGATGTTGTTCGCTCGCACGTGGAGCAGTCCGGTCAGGCCATTGAACACGAGCGCGGCATTCTCCTGTCCGTAGTACCCGCCGATGGTGGAGATCAGGCCCAGCAGATCCGCACAGGCATCCAGGTAGAACACGTTGTCTGCCAGGACCTTCTCGTCCTTCACACCGATGATGTCGAGGTTGGCCTGGAGGAGGGAGATGCAACTGATCAACCTGTTCAACTCATGGACGTAACGGCGGTGCAGCAGGATCTCGAACCCGAACAGCGCCACGAGGATGATTACGAGGTTCACGGCCGCTTCCAGCACCGTCCCGAGATCCGCCACGAGCGAGCTGCCCCGTGAATGGAGCACCGCCGTTCCTAGTCCCACCGTCGACGGGTCCAGCTCGAACGCCTGGAGCGCCAATCCCAGCTGGCGGTCTGTCACTCCCTCTCCCGCCACGAGGTAATTGTCCACCGCGTACGTCTGCACCCCGCCTGATGCGACGTCGGGGATAGTGGGATCTGCCTGGCTGTAGTGACCGCGCGGGATGCCCACCCGCTCGAGGTATGTAAAATGCGTGGCGTACACCCCGATGTCGGGGTCGCGCAGCTCGAATCCTGCCAGGGCAGCCCGCCGGATCGCGCCGCGCATGGCGCGATCTGCTGGGTCGACAACCACGAAGATGGCTTCCACATCGAGCGGGATCAGGTACCCAACGTCGGCTGCGAGCTCCCCCCATGTGTGAATCCACTCGACTCGTTCATGTCCCCAGAGCTCGAAGAACACCTGCCCCAGTATGTGTGAGCCCTGTCCCCTGCCGAACGTCAACACCTTTGGCACGCCATCCGTCGAACGCTGGACATCCCGCGTGAAGTACAATACGTGCTCCGCTCGCACGACCCCCAGGACGGTGAATCCTTCCGGGATTGCGACACCGGCCTGCACCACGGCCATGTCTGCTTGCCCCTGACGTACCAGCTCCACGCTGGCCGATGATCCGGCGGATTCCAGGAATCGGATCTTGTCGGCGTTGTTGGCATCCGCCCGTGCCTCGAGCACCGAGTATTCGGTGCCCGTCACGGCGATGGTGGCAACCCTGGAGCCGAAGACGTTTGTGTAGATCCACCATAAGAGCATGGCAACGGCGGCCAGGACGACGTACTGCCGAATCCGCTGCACGCTGTATGGCCGCTTCAGTCGCCTCACCCTCACCTGAGCGAGACGGGCCGCCTCGGTGACCGCGTGCGCGACATCGCGCAGCGGGGCCTCGCCCGGCAGGCGTCTGGTGATGCGGTCCTCCACCTGTTGGGCTGTGTCGATGATCTGCTCGACCGACAGCTCACCGCCGGTCAGTCGATCTTGTGTCTTTCCCAGTCCCAGCATGAGATCCCCAGAATGGTGAGTCCTTATTGCAGGCTGAATGTGAGAGGCATCTCGACGAGCACCCGGACCTCAGTCTGGCGCACCTTCCCAGGCCGGAACGTGCACCCCGCGAGCATCTCCTTCGCCGGAGCCTCGAACGCCTCGTGCGTCGACCGAACGACACCGATCATCTCGGGCTTCACGTGACCTTCGATCTCCACCACGAACTGTAGCACGACTACTCCCTCGATGGCCGCTTGCCGCATCTCTTCGGGATAGTGAACGGGAGGACACGACACCAGCTCCGGTAAGACATCGACAATGGCATCCTCAAATACCTCGGTGCTGTCACCGAATACGCCGCCCTCGACACCCACGCCCGAGTAATCTCGTGGATCGAACCGCTTGCTCAGGTCGACGGGCGGAATCGCTTGCGGTACCTCCCCGGGAGGAGCGATGCCGATCACCTGTACGCCGGCACCGCGCGCGATGTCCATGGCCGTGATCACCTCCTGATACCGACGGTTGCTCGCCACCTGCACGAACATCAGCTTCGCCGGCCGGTCATCGAAGATCCCATGCATCCGACTATCGAGCTGCGACAGGAGCACGGACTCCGAATTGACGGCGTACGACCCGTCCTCGAGCAATTGCAGCACGATGGTGTTCGGTCCCAATGGGAAAATGAGCAGAGGCTGGTCGCCTGCAGACGCTTGATCCGCTGGAGCGGGGAGTACCACATCCATTGCATACCGGCCCAGCGAGATGGGCTCGTCCTCAGGTTCGGCGACCGCCGCCAGCACGCTGACCCCGGCTTCGCCGGCGATGTCGACCACCTCTCGGACGACTTCATACTCGACCGTAGGATCTGCCACGAGATACAGGGTTTTGTAGCCAGTCCGTTCGTCGTACACCGCGCTCAGCACGCCGGCCAAGCTCTCCCCGGTAATCCCAGCCATGGCACCATCACCGGGGTCCAGATACAGCGTGCCATCACGGTCGATGCCGAGCACCACGTCGCCATCCAAGGCGTGACGTACTTCCACGTTCCTCGCGCGGGGCAGGACGAACTCGTCTCCCATGACTTCCCGATGGACCTCGGCCTCGGTCGTAGCGGCGCCGTACCGCACGAGCACGTCCACGGCTTTGGAATGGCCATTCCCGGCCGCGAGCTGCACTGCCGTCATGCCACCCGGCCCAGTGGCATGCACATCAGCACCGTTGTCCAAGAGCACCTCAATCGCCTGGGTGTTGCCCAGGAACGCAGCGAACATAAGGGCGGTCAGACCTTCCGATGCCGCCACTTCCGTGTCGGCCCCACGATCCAGCAGCAATTCCACGAGCTCGACGTGGTCCCTGGTAGCTGCCCACATCAGCAGCGTCGTGCCGCTCGGGAGTTCCCAGCCCCAGTCCGCAGGGACCTCCGCATCCGGTGCCATCCCGCTCTCCAGCATCTGCTTGATCAGCTCTACTACCTGTGCGTTCGCGACGGCCGTGGCCGCAGCATCCCGCGTGGCAACACTGTCCTGCTGAAGGGTCGCAGCGATCAGGGGACCGTTCGCTGACACGGCCAGCGCCATCAGCACACACCAGACCGTCTTCGTTCTGCTCATGGCCACACCTCTCAACTCGCTCGCCACTACCTGTTGGCCGGAACCATCTCCACGGGATCGGTCGAGATCTCGTGGTAGTGGATTTCGGCTCGCTGATCGCGTGACATCTGAAACACTGTGAATCTCTCGATGGCTGGACGCTTCTCGTACTCGACCGAGTAGCCGAGGCTGACCACGGCCGCGCCGCTCAGCACGTTGCCCCAAGCGTCGAACTCGATCAGGGTACGGTCACCGGGACGACCCAGCTGTATGACGAGGCTACCGGCGACTCGACAGTTGTATGGCGTACATGGCAGGCGCTCGCTCGGAGAGACCGCTCTCCGGCGCCGCACGTTATGGCGGTGCCCACGATCTGCCGCCACGCCGCTTTGAGCTCTCCAGGCACGAGCCCCTCGCCCTGATTGTCACAGCCATTGTCACAACACCCACGAGCGCGTATGAGCGCCAGCGAGCGTTCAGGGCAGGAATTCTGGACAGAACGAGCGCCCACGAGCGCTGGTGAGCGTGCGGGGAGTGCCTCCGGAGCCAAAGGTCACAGGTGGACCTGCGGTCGCCTGCGGCGATCCTCGGTCTGCTGCGCAGCGAATCCTGTCAGGCGCAT
>JBDGXT010000190.1:0-4041 GCA_039584455.1 Gemmatimonadota bacterium | reverse complement strand
GCGCGAGGCCGAGGACGCCAACAGTGCCAAGAGCCAGTTCCTCGCCAACATGAGCCACGAGTTGCGCACGCCGCTCAACGCCATCATCGGCTACAGCGAGATGCTGCAGGAGGACGCCGAGGACGCCAACCAACCCGGCTTCGTTCCGGACCTGGAGAAGATCCACGCCGCCGGCCGGCACCTGCTGGCGCTGATCAACGACATCCTCGATCTCTCCAAGATCGAGGCGGGCAAGATGGAGCTGTATCTGGAGCGGTTCGACGTCCGCACGGTGCTCGACGAGGTAGCCACCACGATCCGTCCGCTGGTGGAGCAGAACGCCAACCAATTCGAGCTCCAGGTCGACGACGCGGTGCCGCAGATGCACTCTGACGCCACCCGCATCCGCCAGGTGCTGCTCAACCTCCTCTCGAACGCCTGCAAGTTCACCGAGCGAGGAACGATCTCCCTCGTCGTACGCGGGGACCGGGACGAGGGAGCCAGTGATCGGGTGATCCTCGAGGTGCGGGACAGCGGCATCGGGATGACCGAGGACCAGCTGAACCGTGTGTTCGAAGCCTTCGCGCAGGCGGAAGCCACCACCGCGAGCCGCTACGGCGGCACCGGACTGGGCCTCGCCATCAGCCGGCGCTTCTGCCAGATGCTGGGCGGCGACCTCTCGGCAGAGAGCGAGGCCGGCAAGGGATCCACCTTCACCGTCCGGCTGCCGACCGAGGCCCCCACGGGCCAGCCGGCGGCCGCACCGGAGCCGCCCGACGGGGTGGCAGCCCAGGGTACGGGAGCGGGAAGCGCCGGCACCGTACTGGTGATCGACGACGACGTCGCCGTACGGAACCTCATGGGCCGCCTGCTGCAAAAGGAGGGCTTCCGCGTGCACCTCGCCGACGGCGGCGAGGCCGGCCTCGCCCTCGCCCGGGAGATCCGTCCGGACGTCATCACCCTGGATGTCCTGATGCCCCAGATGGATGGGTGGGCGGTGCTGACCGCGCTCAAGGCCGATCACGAGCTCGCCGAGATTCCCGTCATCATGCTGACCATCGTGGACGAGAAGAACCTGGGGTTCGCGTTGGGGGCATCCGAGTACCTCACCAAGCCGATCGATCGGGAGCGGCTGGCGGCGGTGCTGAAGCGCTACGCGGGAGCAGGCGGCGGACGGCCCGTG
The DNA here is from genome assembly GCA_039584455.1 of Gemmatimonadota bacterium. Classification (GTDB taxonomy): domain Bacteria; phylum Gemmatimonadota; class Gemmatimonadetes; order Gemmatimonadales; family GWC2-71-9; genus WVYX01. The sequence continues at coordinate 2,879 of JBDGXT010000190.1, read as the reverse complement.
CTGGTGGTGGAGGACCATGCCGCCACCCGGGCGTTGCTGCGGCGCGCCGCGGAGGCCGAGGGGTGGGAGGTGCGGGAGGCCGAGAACGGCCGCGCCGCGCTGGCCCGCGTCGAGGAGCAGCGGCCCGAGGTGATCCTGTTGGACCTGATGATGCCCGAGATGGATGGCTTCGAGTTCCTGGAGGCGCTGCGCGCGCGCGAGGAGTGGCAATCGATCCCCGTGCTCGTCATCACGGCCAAGGACCTGACCGACGAGGAACGGCAGCGCCTCAATGGCGGCGTGCAGCGCATCGTGCTGAAGGGCGCCAAGGACCGGGAAGCGCTGCTGGCGGAGGTGCGGGAGCTGGTGGCAGCAAGGGCGGCGGTATGAGCGAGCGCGATCCGATCCGGGCGCCGGAGGCGAGCGCCGCCGACATGCGGTCGGCGCTGCTCAGCCTGAGCACCCGCATCGCGGAGGCGCCGGACGAGGACCACGTGTGCCGCAGCGTGGTGGAGGGATTGCGGCACGGGGCGTTCGGCTTCGACGGTGTCGGCCTGTACACGGCCGGCACGGCCGCCTTCGCCCCATCGCTTAAAGCGAGCGCCGGACGCTTCGAAGACGCCGGGGATGCCCCCTCGGAGCTGCGCCTCCCCCTGCGCATCGACCAGAGCGCGATCGGTGAGCTGGTGGTCCGTCGGGACCAGGGCCGTTCCTTCAGCCAGGGCGACCTCGACATCCTGGCGGCGGCCGCCAACCAGGCGAGCACCGCCATCGGCCGCGTGCGGCTGCTGGCGGCCGAGCGGAAGCGCAGCACCGAGCAGCGGGCGTTGCTCGACACGCTCGCGGATCTCTCGGGCGAGCTGGAGCTGGACAAGCTGTTGCAGGCGGTGCTGGAGCGGGCCGTTGCTTTGCTAGGCGTCGCCGGCGGCGAGCTGGCCGTCCTCGAGGACGCCTCGCAGGAGCTGGTCATCGTGGCGAGCCACGGCATCGGGGAGGATTCGACCGGCGTACGGATGCAGCTCGGCGAGGGAGGCATGGGCCAGGTGGCGGTGACGCGCGAGCCGCTCATCATCCCCGACTACCAGCAGTGGGACGGACGGTCACCCCAGTACACCGGTGACATCCGGGCGGCAGCGGTTACGCCGCTGCTGATCGGGACGCGGTTGGTGGGCGCCCTCGCGGCCGTGCACACCGATCCCGAGCGGGAATTCGGCGGCGAAGATCTCCGCCTCCTCAACCTGTTCGCCGCGCAGGCCGCCATCGCCATCGAGAACGCCCGCCTGTTCACGTCGGAGCGGGCGCGAGCCTCGGAACAGGAGGCGCTGCTCGACACCCTGGCCGATCTCTCAGGAGAGTTGGAGCTGTCGAAGGTGCTCGATGCGGTGCTGGAGCGGGCGGTCACCCTGCTGGGCGTGACCGGCGGCGAGGTAGCCATCTACCACGAGCAGAGCAACGACCTGGAGGTGTTGGCCAGCAGGAACATCGGGCGAGACTCGACCGGCACCCGCATCGCGCTCGGGGAAGGGGCGATGGGGTCGGTAGCGGCAAGCCTCGAGCCGCTCATCATCCCGTCCTACCACGAGTGGGCGGGCCACTCGGAGCAGTACGAGGACCTGCTGGTGCACGCGGTAATGGCGGCACCGCTCGTCATGGGAGGCCGGCTGGTGGGCGCCATCGCCACCGTGCATTCCGATCCGGCACGCCGCTTCGGCGACGCCGACCTGCGGCGGCTCATGATGTTCGCACCCCAGGCGGCGATCGCCATCGAGAACGCCCGCCTCTTCGAGATCGAGCGTCAGCGGGCAGGGGAGCAGCGGGCGCTGCTCGGCACGATGAAGGACCTGTCGGGGGAGCTGGAGCTCTCCAAGGTCCTGCAGCGCGTGATCGAGCGGGCGGCGGCGCTGCTCGACGTCACCGGCGGTGAGCTCGCCACCTGGGACGAGTGGCGCAAGGAGCTCGTCGTCATGGCAGGCCACAACATGCCCTCCACCGCCGTGGGGACACGCATGGCGATGGGCGAGGGTGCCATGGGCCGCGTCGCCGAGACCCACGAGCCACTGATCATCCCGCGCTACCAGGAGTGGGAGGGACGGTCGGAAAAGTACACGCAGAGCGCCTTCCAGTCGGTGATCGCGGCGCCGTTGCTCATCGGCAATCGATTGGTCGGCGCCATCGCGGCGGTGCACGCCGACGCGTCGCGCGAGTTCGGCCCGGAGGACCTCCGACGGCTCGAGTTGTTCGCCCCGCAGGCGGCGATCGCCATCGAGAACGCGCGCCTGTTCGAGGCCTCGCAGCGCTACTTCCAGGACCTGGTGCAGAACAACCCGGTCGCCATCGTGAACCTCGACCTCGACTTCAACATCGTCTCCTGCAATCCGGCGTTCGAGCGGTTGTACGGCTACACCCAGGAGGAGGTGGTGGGCCGCAACCTGGACGAGCTGGTGACCACCCCGGAGACGCGCGCCGCTGCGGCCGGCTACACCCAGGAGGGTCTGGCCGGGAAGATGACCAAGGGCACGGGACGCCGCCGCCGCAAGGACGGCTCGATGGTGGACGTGGAGCTGTTCACCATTCCGGTTCTTGTGGGAGGGGAGCAGGTCGGGATCATCGCGCTGTACCACGACATCACCGAGCTGAGGGATGCACGGCGCGACGCCGAGGCCGCCAACGCGGCCAAGAGCAAGTTCCTCGCCAGCATGAGCCACGAGCTGCGCACCCCGCTCAACGCCATCCTGGGCTACGCCGAGATGCTGCAGGAGGACGCGCAGGATGCCGGGCAGGACGGGTTCGTTCCCGACCTCGAGAAGATCCACGCGGCGGGCCAGCACCTGCTGAGCCTGATCAACGACGTGCTCGATCTGTCGAAGATCGAGGCGGGCAAGATGCAGCTCTACGTGGAG
>JBDGXT010000189.1:0-4273 GCA_039584455.1 Gemmatimonadota bacterium | reverse complement strand
CCGGTCCAGCTCGCCCTGATCCCGGTAGGTGATGGCGAGGTTGTTGAGGACCTGGGCGGTGCCCGCGTGGAGATTGGCCTGCTGGAAGGCCGCCAGCGCCATGGTGTAGGACCCAACGGCCCGGCCGTAGTCGCCGCGGTAGTACGCGACGATGCCGAGGTTGTTGCAGCTGCGACCCACCGTGGCATCGTCCCCTTCCCGCTTCGCCAGCGCCAGGGCCTCCATCAACCGCCCCGCGGCGGCGTCGATCCGCCCTGCGCCCAGCGCGATGACTCCCAACGCGTTCAGCGCGTGGGCCTCCACCGCGCGATCCCCGCGGTCGCGGGCGCGCTGCAGCGCGGCTTGCACCCAGCGCTCGGCCTCGACATTGCGACCCAGACGGCCGTGCGCGATGCCGAAGAGCAGGGCCAGCGTGGGCGAGCGCTGCAAGTCCTGGGGCGGCGAGCCACTCAAGAGTTCGAGCAGCGCCGCGTCTTGCCCCGTATCGGCCAGGTGCTGTGCCTTGTTGAGCATGAGGAGCGACTCCCGAACGTCGTGAGCTACCATGACGGCTGGACGCCTGAGAAATGCGGCAGGGGGGCGGCGAACCACTTGTGACGAACCGAGTGTCGGGCCGGCAGCCTATGCCACGGTCCGCCCGGCTCATCCTGGATCCAGAGCCGCAGCCTGCGGCGCTGGATCTCCTCATCTCGCTCGTCGACCACGCCGTCGCCATTGAAGTCCCAGTCGGCACCGCCGTACCAGACCTTCAGCCACGGCCGGTACCACGGATGGAACTCGAGACCCGATGGCTCGAAATCCGTCCGAAGCTTGGTGCGGCTAACGGAGACCGTAATGACGACCGACTCGCCCCACCTGATCCGGCTCCCGTCAGGCCGGCGTAGCAGGGCATACCGAGGTACCGAGAAACGCAGGAACGGCCGGACGCCACGGCCATTCCGGTAGTTGATCTGAATCGACCTGGTCCGTCCCTTCACCGCCCTGAAACTCACCTCGTATCGGTCCAGGCGTGGCGGGCCTGCAGCGGGGGCGCGGGCGATGACCACATCCGCCCCGTCGTCAGGCCCCTCATCGTCCGGTAGCGCGACGATGGAAAAATCGGTTGGGCCGTCGAGCTCTCCCCAGCGCAGGCTCTGCAGCACCCCGTCGGGCACAAGCTGGTCTTGTGCTGGAGGTGGTTCGTTCGGCGGTCCCGTCGCATCGCTGCATCCTGCGGCGACGAGTACCGCGGTCAGCGCAGCGATCATGGTCCGTCGTGACATGGCGTCCTCCTCGGTAGCCTCCGAGCTATCGAGCCTCAATGCACCGCAGTCCGGGGCGCACGGACCGCAGTCGGGCCTCGTGGCTCCCGAAACTGCAGGGAGTGTGCCTCACGTCACAGGTTCTGTAACGGCAATTCCTACAAGGGGTTACGGTGGGGGAGGGTGTCGTCGCAACTGGGGCGGTTTGATCCAGGCAGGGGCGAAGCGTTCCAGCTGGTCAGTCCTCGTCGCCATCGTTGAGGTCCAGCAGTCTGCGGAGGCGGCGGCGGGAGATCGCCAGACGCCGCGCCGCCTCACTGCGATTGCCACCGCAGGCTTCCAGGGTCGCGCGGGCCGCCGCGGCGGTGATGTCGTCCAGCCTGGCCGGAAACGGCAGCGGCCCCCCACTCTCCGGCTCGGCCACGAGCCGCGGAACCAGCTCGGCCGGGTCCAGCTCCCCCGGGGGGGACAGCAGCAGGGCACGCTCCACGGCGTTCTTTAGCTCTCGCACATTGCCCGGCCAGTGGTGGGTCTGGATGGCCTCACAGGATTCCTGCGACAGCGCGGGCACGGGGAGTCCGTGCTGGCGCGCCATGCGCTGCAGCAGCTCCTCGGCAATCACGAGCGCGTCGTCGCCCCGCTTGCGCAGCGGCGGCAGCGACAGCGTGATGACGCTGAGCCGGAAGTAGAGGTCGCGTCGGAACGTCCCTTCCTGAACCGCTCGATCCGGGTTGTCGTTGGTGGCCGCGATGATCCGGACGTTGACCTCGCGCGACTTGGTGCCGCCCACCCGCCGTACCTGCCGGTCCTCCAGGACCCGCAGCAGCTTGGCCTGGAGATCGACGGACAGGGTGCCGATCTCGTCGAGGAACAGGGTGCCCCCGTCGGCCACCTCAAACAGACCCGGCTTGGCGGCGTGGGCGTCGGTGAAGGCTCCGCGCTCGTGCCCGAACAGCTCCGACTCGACCAGGTGCGTGGGAAGGGCCGAGCAGTTCACCGCCACGAACGGGGCGGCGCGCCGCGGCCCGCCCTTGTGGATGCCCCGGGCGAGGAGCTCCTTCCCCGTGCCCGTCTCCCCCAGAATGAGCGCCGTGGCCTCGATGTGAGGCAGCACCCGCGCCGCCCTGGCCAGCACGGCCTTGATCGCCTGGCTCTCGCCCACGATCTCGCTGAACGCCCCGGCCCGGACCTCTTCCACTCCACCGGCCGCCCGCCGCAGCGCGTCCCGATGGCGCTCGGCTGCGGCCGTCACGGCATTCCTCAGGATCTCGACGTCTTCGGGGAGGGCGAAGTAGTCGCTGGCGCCGTGGGCTACCAGGAGCGCAGCAATGCGTCGCCCCGGATCCGACCCGACCGCCAGCACGGGGACCGCCGCAGGCAGCTCATGCCCGTCGAGCCACTCCAGCGCCTCGCGCTCGGCCCCACCGGCGGCGAGTACCACAGGCGCGATCTCCGGACCCACCGCGGTGACGTCCCCGACCTCCACCTGACGCACCGGCACGCCCAGGTCCTCACCCAGGTGGTCCCACAGCTCGGAGAAGGAATCCGAGAGCTTGATAACCAGAACGGCGGCTTCGGCCACCGAGCCATCTTCGGCCGGCCGCTTGCCGGAGACACGTTTTCTCCACGTCCTGGTACCTGCGGGAGTTGCCACGTAGCCTCAACTGGTCCGTTTTGAACCACCTCGGACGAACCGTACCACCCCTCCCGTCTTCACAGATTCGCCGAAGTCATTCAACGACAAGAACTTGTGAAGGCGCAACGGTTTGGCCCCTCAGTTGCATCACAGGGTATCGGCCGCCGGAACCAGCCGGCGGATCGGCCCTGAAGCCTAAGGAACCTCACTTGAGCAGTGTAACCCAGATTCCCGCGGATGCTGTGGTCAGCGTCACTCCTGGGCCTTCCCGTGCCAGACCAGGCCGGGGGCCCCGCGGGGGGCTGGTGCAGACTGTTCCAGGCGCCCGGCACCGGAGCGGCCGTCCGCCGGAATCCCTGCCCTACCATGCCACAACCGCCGATCCGGCCGGGCACCTGTTCGTGGACGCCCTGCTGGCGGTGGGCGAGGCCCTGGGGGCGAAGGATGCCTATACCGGCCGCCATTCCAGGCGGGTGAGCGCCTTTGCCGAGGCCATCGGGCGGGAGTTGGGACTCTGCGCCCGGGAACTGGGCGACCTGCGGATGGCGGGTCAGCTCCACGACGTCGGGAAGATTGGGATCCCTGACGAGGTCCTGGGCAAGCAAGGGCCCTTGGATGACGAGGAATACGGGTGCCTCAAACAGCACCCGGGGATCGGTGAGCAAATCCTGCGGCCGCTACTACACGACCGTCCCACGGTGCTCGCGGTGGTGCGGTGGCACCACGAGCGGTTCGACGGCCGCGGGTTCCCGGACGGACTGCGGGGTGAGGAGATCCCCCTGGCCGCCCGCATCGTGGCCGTGGCTGATTCGTTCGACGCCATGACCAGCGAGCGGCCCTACCGCTCACCGCTCGACCTGGACGATGTGGTGGCCGAGCTCGCCGCGGGGGTCGGAACCCAGTTCGATCCTCGATGCGTCGCGGCGTTCATGAGCGTGCTGAACCGCGCCCGCGAGCTGGCGACGGTCACGACACCGCCACACTACCGGCGGGCAGCTCGGGTTCGCTGCCACGCCACACCAGCTCGGAGGAGAGGTGGGCTGGCGCTCGTAGGGGCACGAGCGCCGCCCACGGGCCTAGCCGCCGGTCGGGCCCGCAGGCAACGCGCCCCGCCGGCCGCCGCCGTGCCCGGCCGGCGGGCCCGAGCACACCCGCAAGTACCCTTCTAAGAACGCTTTAATCATCTTTCATGACCGGATTACCGGCCGCGCGGCAAGTTTCTGTGGCCGGCTAGCAGGTCGCCTCGATCGCCCAGTTCAACCCCCGGCCAGGCGAGGCCGGGCGGGAGGTAACTTGGTGCGTGCGGTCATAGATGGCGGCGCCGCAGAGGTCATCGCGCGCGCCCGCGCCGACGGTCGAACCACCCTGCACGATCCAGAGGCCCTCGCTCTGGTTC
>JBDGXT010000188.1:0-4643 GCA_039584455.1 Gemmatimonadota bacterium | reverse complement strand
CCTGATAAGCGTGAGGTCGGAGGTTCAACTCCTCCCTGGCCCATACAGGAAGAACGCCCGGTCCGGCCCTGCCGACGGGCTTTTTCGTGCCCGATCCATAGCCGGTGGTTAGGCAGCGCGTTACTCACCTCGCGAATCCACGCACGGCCCAGGCGCGTGCGATGAGCGCGATCGTTCCATCGGCTCGCTTTGGGAGGGCTCGGTCGAGCTCGCTTGCAAGAGCCGTGCGGATCTCCTGTTTGAGGGAGGCGACGTACGAAGGCGCGGGGCCCGTGGCGCCGAGGAAGGGTTGCCAGTACTCGTTGAAGTCGGCGAACTCGGTGTCGATCTCAATCGGGTCGCAGCAGACGTCGCGAAGCCCAGCCCTGCAAAACAGTTCATCGAGGGCTTCGGGGCGGCAGATGGGGAACCGCTTGCCCTCATCGAGCTCATGGGCGTTCGGGTCTATGCTCGAGGCCACGTCCCAGAAACAGCGAAGAAACTCCATGCGACCCGCGTAGTCCCATACACAGGCGGAGACCGTGCCGCCGCTGCCGGCAATGCGGCACAGCTCCTCGATGGCGGACTCGGGCTCAGGGAAGAAGTTGAGGGAAAGTGAGGAGGTGACGCTTCCGAAGCCACCTGGGCGGGTCGGAAGCGCACCGGTTCCGGCGATCAAAAAGGAAGCACGTTCATCCGAATAGTGTTCTCGCGCGTACTGAACGAACGGCTCCGACGGATCGCAACCTACGACGGAGGCTGGATCCGCCGTCTTGCAGATCGCGTCGGTGAGTGCACCGGTGCCGCAGCCCACGTCTAGCCAGTGAGCACCGGCAGGCACCTGCAACCAGGGGATGAACTTCGGTGCGAGCTGGCGGCTCCACCGCCCCATGAAGTCCTCGTAGGTCCGCCCGGCTCCCCAACGGTCTCTTGCGTTACCCATTCGCGTGGCCCCGGGAGTGATGCTCTACCCACTCGCGGTGCGCGCCGGCCTCACGACCCCTCGTCCACCTCCCTCAGAAACCGCAACACCTCCGCCGCGAACCGCTCGGGCTCGGCCCAGTTCACGACGTGCCCGCCTCCTCTGAGCACCGCCCTTCGGGCGTCAGGGATGCCGTAGGTCAGCATCCCGGCGACGACCCGGAAGTACGGCATCTCGTGCTGCCCGTGGATCACAAGGGTGGGTGCCCGTACCATGCCGAGCTCGTCGATGCGCGCTGGTGCCGCAAGGTTCAACGGTGGATCGGGATCGATCAGGTCGAGCCCGGTATAAGGCCCCATCAGTGGACCGGCACGTGCAGCCATCGACTCTGGGTTGCCCCCAAACTGCTGCGCCGCCCACATCCCGATGGCGGCCTTCAGCGAATCGACTCCGTGTGTCTTCCCTATCACTGCCCAATCGCCGATGGGCGGTCCGTCCGCACCGGGCGGCAGTCCGAACCCGTCCGGCGGCGGCGAGCCGAACAGGACCAGCCCGTCCACCATCTCGGGGTGGCGCAGCGCGAAGGTCAGTGCGACCGCCGCACCCTGGGAGTGTCCCATGATGTGGGCGCGCGGAACGTCGAGCGCTTCCAGCAGTGCCTTCAGGTCGGCGGCGTCCGCGGTGATATCCGGCTTCCCCGTGGCCCCTCCGAAGCCGCGGCGGTCGTAGCGAATGACCGCGTACTGGTGGCCCAGGTGCTCCACGTCAGTGTCCCAGAACCCGCGGTGTACCGCCCAGCCGTGGATCAGTACCAGGGGCTTGCCGCTTCCCGTGATCTCGTAGGGGAGCGTCACGCCGTTCACCTCGGCTGTTCCGGTTTGGCCCTCGAGCGCAATCGGCGGATTGAGCAGGAAGGCGAGTAGTAGTAATAGGCTCGACCGCTTGATGCAGGCCCTCATGGTGTGCCCTCCGGCCTTCGGGAGTAGTGCCACCCTAGCGCTGCGGCTCGATGACATAGATGTCGCCCTCGTCTCTATCACGGGAGTACACGACGGCGCTGCCGTCCGGCGCCCAGCCGCCGCTGTGCACGTGCCACACGCCCTCCCCGAACGTGATCTGCTGGGGCTCGCCCAGCGCTGTCGGGAGCTGGCTCGGCGCCGCGGGCGCGGCGAGCCGCAGCAGGTAGAGCTCCATGGTCATGTGGCTCACGGCCTCGATGAAGGTGAGCGCGCTGCCGTCAGGTGAGACGGCCACCTCGGCGATGGAGCCGGCCCGCAGCAGGTTGTCCTCACCGGTCTCCAGATGTGCCGCGCGCAGCTCGACTAGGCCGGAGCCGGCGGGATCCCGGCGGGTGTAGATCACGCGCTGCCCATCCCGATACCAGCCGAAGCTCAGCGCTCCGCGCACCAGCGAGGGACGGCGGTTCGTGCCGTCCGGGTTCACCAGCCAGAGCGCGTTCCCCTCCTCGGGGGCGAGGTAGCCGATCACGCTGCCGTCGGGCGACCAGCGCGGCCCCCCCTGTCCCTCGGCGGAGTGATTGGACCAGGGGAGCTCGTGGTCGGTGAGTTGGCGCGTCACGCCGGTCTCGGTTTGCACCACCCACAGCCTGACCGCGCCGTCGCGGTCCGACATGAACACGATCTCCTCGCCGTCCGCGGACCAATCCGACAGCCGGTCGTTGGCGGGATCGGTCGTCAACTGCCGGTGCTGGCCCGTGGAGGGGTCGACGAGCCAGAGGTCGTAGTTGCCCGAGCGGTTGGAGTAGTACACGACCTCGTTGCCGTGCGGCGAGACGCGGGCGCCGAAGTTGTCCCCGGTATACGTGGTGAGGCGCTCGTGTTCCGCACCGGGCTGGTCGAGCGGAATCCAGTAGAGGTCGATCTGGTGACCGAACTGCAGGTATGCGATTGCGCCGTTGCTCGCCACGGTCGGCGCCCAGTCGATGCCCCCGCCGAACGTCAGCTGGCGCAGGTCCCGCGTCTCTACGTCGAGCTCCCAGATGTTGGCCGCCCCACCCCGCACCGACGCGAACGCGAGGCGTCGATTGTCAGGGAACCAGGCTGGCATCCCGTTGATGGGCTCGCCTTCGAGCAGCATCGATGCCTCGCCGCCTTCCACGGGGAGCAGCCACAGCACGTTGACCCCGCGCGCATGGCGTGAGTACACGATCCACTTGCCGTCGAACGACCACGAGGCGGCGAGATCCTCCGCGCCCGTGGGGGGAAACGTGATCTGCGTCTGCTCGCCCGTGGCGAGGTTCACCCTCCACAGCGCCACGTCACCGTTGTCGTGCAGCCGCGAGAACAGTAGCTCCTGCCCGTCGGGCGACCAGGGGTTCGCGCCTATCCCCCAGGCCCACGCCCCCATGCGCTCCAGAAACGGTACGTGGGTCTCTGCGATCTTGTGCTCCGCCCCCCCGGTCGGTGCGATCCAGTAGACGTTGCTCCCCGTACCCCGGTCGGAGATGAAGGCGATCTTGGAACCGTCGGGCGACCAGCGGGGATTGAGTTCGTCGGCAGGACTGTGGGCGGTGAGGTTGTGCGGATCGCCGCCTCCCACGGACAGCGTGGCGATGTCCATGTTGCCGCGAGCGGTGTGCGTGAACGTGATCATGGAGCCGTCGGGAGACCAGCTCGGCGACCACTCCCAGCCGATGAAGTTGGTGAGCGGCCTGATGGTGCCGGCCCCGGCGCCTTCCGGCACAGCACTCCCTCGTGTCAGCAGCGCCCACGCCACCACGAGCGCCGCCGCGCCGAGTGGGAGGGCATAACCGATCCGGCGCCGCCACGTCGCCGAGGCCGGGGACCGTGCAGCCGCGACAGGGGCGACCGCGGTCTCACTCGTCAGGGCCTTCGCAAACTCCTTGGGGGTCGCGAACCGGTCGGCTGGCACCTTGGCCAGGGCCTTCTCGATCGCCGCCTGCATCGGATCGGAAACGGTCGACCGCAGCGTGCGCAGGTTGGGGACCGGGTCGACCGAGTGGCGCGCCAGGATCGCCCGCGGTGTCGGCCCCGTGAACGGCGGCTCGCCCCCCAGCATCTCACGGTCGCCGCCCGCCGCATCCACCGCCCGGGCGATCCCGAAGTCGGCCACTACGGCGTGGCCGGCCTGGAACATGATGTTCTCGGGCTTGATGTCCCGATGGATCACCCCGAGCGAGTGCGCGTGGCTCAGGGCGTCGGCTACGTCCTCCAGGATCTGTGTCGCGTCTTCCACGGAGAGCTGCTTCTCCCGATTCAGGCGGCCCCGCAGCGACTCACCCTCGACGTAGGGCATCAGGGATAGGATGTGTGGATGGGACAGCTGTGCGGCAATCTCAATCTCTTTGAGAAAGCGATCGGGGCCGATGGCGTGCGCCAGGTCGGGCTCGAGCACCTTGAGGGCGACCAGCCGGCGGTGCTTCAGGTCCTCGGCGAGGAACACGATGGCCATGCCGCCCCGACCGAGCTCGCGCTCGATGCGGTAGCGATCGGCAACAGCGGCTTGTAGACGGTTTTGGAGTTCGCTCACGGGCACACCGTTGGGAGGAGAGCGATCGAACAAGCTACGGGTCGGGGAGGCCGAGCGCCAGAGTCGGGTCACGGCGGCTACTCAGTCTCGGTAGGAGGTCGCCACGCAGGGTTGTCCTCCGCAGTTCCGCCGGTGAGATTGTGGCGACCACAACGCTGGGGACCGGAGCCTGCGTGTGCAGGTCAAGTTCCTGTTCCCGAAGTAGTCACTCTGACCACGGGAGTTACCAGCA
>JBDGXT010000187.1:0-9403 GCA_039584455.1 Gemmatimonadota bacterium | reverse complement strand
AAGAAGAAGAGATCATGGAGGTCTGAGGCGGACTCCGGTCTGCCCCTGCGTCGTCGCGTCCTCCTGCGAGGCCGAGCCCAGCCATGTCCCCCAACATGATCCGCCGCGTTGCGGTCGCCGCCGTCGGTATCCCGGCGGCACTGGGATTGGTGTACCTGGGCGGCTGGGTGCTGGCCGGGCTGCTGGCGCTGTTTGGCGTGGCCGGCGCGGCGGAGTTCTACCGGCTGGGCTCCCGGTCGGGCGTGCGGTCGCTGGTGGAGCCGGGCTACCTGGGGGCGGTGGCATTGCCCCTGGTGGCCTTTGCGCTGACCCCGGCGGGGCCGGGGCTCGAGCCACGCTGGGCCCTGCTGGGCGTGGTCGGCTGGCTCATCGCGACGGTCGCGGTGGCCGTGGCCACCCGGCGCCCGGCCGATCACCCGCTCGAGTCGGTGTCGCTGACCGTGTTCGCCGCCTTCTACGCCGGTGGGCTTCCTGCGTTTCTCCTTGCCATCCGTCACGCCGACACGCTGCCATCGGCCTGGGCCGCCACGTGGCTCGTGTTCCTTCCGCTGGTCGTGACCTGGGTAAGCGACTCCCTGGCCATGGGCGGTGGCTCCCTCATTGGGGGGCCGAGGCTGGCGCCGGTGGTGAGCCCCAACAAGACGTGGGCGGGCGCCATCTCGGGTGCGCTGGGGGGGGCGGTGTTGGCGCCGTTGTACGGCCTCGTGGTGCTCGAGCAGTTCGGCATCTCGATCGTCTGGTGGCTGCTGGTCGTCTTCGGGTTGGTGATCTCCGTCGTGGGACAGGTCGGGGACCTGGCCGAGTCCCTGTTCAAGCGCCAGGTCGGGGTGAAGGACTCGGGGAGCTTCTTCCCGGGACACGGTGGGGTGCTGGACCGGTTCGACTCCCTGTACTGGGTGCTTCCCACGTCCGTCGCCCTCCTGGCGGCCTTCGGCATCCTATGACCACAGGTGTGGCCCTGCTGGGCTCGACCGGTTCGATCGGGACCAGTACCCTGCGCGTGCTGGAGCGCCACCGGGACCGGTTTCACGTCGTGGCGCTGACAGCACACGGCGCGGCGGAGCTGCTGTGTGAGCAGGCCGGGGCGACGGGGGCCCGCTACGTGGGGCTGGTCAACGGCAGCCGGGAGGACTGCGACCGAAGCGACACGCCGGTCGCAGCTGGACCGGAGTGCTTGGTCGAGGCGGCGACGCATCCCGACGCCGATATCGTGCTCAATGCGGTGGTTGGCGCGGCCGGACTCGAGGCTACCCTGGCCGCGCTCGGGGCGGGGAAGCGAGTGGCGCTTGCCAACAAGGAGACCCTGGTCATGGCGGGCGAGCTGGTGCTGGCCGCCGCCGCACAGGGAGGCGGCGAGATCGTCCCCGTGGACTCCGAGCACAGCGCGGTGCTGCAGTGCGTTGCCGGACACGAACCGCCCGTGCTGCGTCGCCTGATCCTGACGGCATCAGGCGGGCCGTTTCGGGAGTGGGAGGCCGCACGCCTGGCGAACGCCACGGCCGAGGAGGCGCTGCAGCATCCGACGTGGGAGATGGGTCCGAAGATCACCGTTGATAGCGCTACGCTGGCGAATAAGGCCCTGGAAGTGATCGAGGCGCACCACCTGTTCGGCTTGGGGTATGATGCTATCGAAGTCGTGGTGCACCCGCAGTCCATCGTGCACGCGTTCACCGAGTTCGCGGACGGATCGGTACTGGCACAGGTCGGCTTTCCCACGATGGAGTTGCCGATTCTCTACGCCCTCACGCATCCGGAGCACGTGGCCGATGCCGGAGCGCAGTGGTTCGATCCGGTGGCGGCGGGGCCGCTGACCTTCGAGCCCCTGCGCGAGCAGGACTTTCCCGCCTTCCGCATGGGGGTCAGCGCTGGGCGGATGGGTGGTACGGCCCCGGCGGTGTACAATGCGGCGAACGAGATTGCAGTGCAGGCGTTCCTCGAGCGGCGGATCTCGTTCGGAACCATGGGAGAGGTGATCGAGCGCGTGCTGGAGAGTCACGACGTGCAACCGGCCACTGAGCTGGCCACCGTCCTCGCGGCCGATCGGTGGGCGCGCGAGCGTGGGGAGGTGCTGTGCTCCTCTCGCTAGCGGCGTTCGTCTTCGTTCTGGGTGTCCTCATCTTCGTGCACGAGCTGGGGCATTTCCTGGCGGCAAAGGCCGTCGGGATCGGGGTGCCCCGGTTTTCGATCGGGTTCGGTCCCGCCACGCCGTTGCGTTTCCGACGGGGCGAGACCGAATACGTCGTGGCGTGGTTCCCGCTCGGCGGCTATGTGAAGATGGCCAGCAAAGAGGAGCAGGAGGCCATGGCCGGCATCGAGGGCGGCGAGCTGGAGCAGGACTACCCGCCGGAGAAGCTGTTCGAGAGCAAGTCGCTGCCGGCGCGCATCCTGGTCATCTCGGCCGGGGTGGCGATGAACATGGTGTTCGCCTGGATCGCCTACACCGCGCTCGCGGGAGCGCTGGGGCGGACGGAGGATCCCACGACCACGATCGGCTGGATGGAGGTGGAACGGTTGCCCCCCGCAGCGGCCGCGCTGGCCGACGTGCCTCTGGGGACGCAGGTCGTGCGGGTGAACGGCGACACGGTGACTTCCTGGAACCAGATCCAGCGGCGCGTATTCGACCCGACGTCCGATCGACTGCGGTTTGACTTCGCCGGGGACGTGGATCCGGTGATCCTCCCGATTCCCGGCACCGAGGCCCTTGCCCGTGCCGCGGTCGGGGTGGCGCTGGAGCCGGGGTGGGGCCCCAAGGTCGGCGGCGTGGTCATGGGCTTCCCGGCCGCGGATGCGGGCATCGAGGCGGGGGACCAGATCCTGGCCGTGGATGGGGATACGGTCGAGGTGTTCCACGACATCCGGCGCAACGTGGAACCTCGCGCCGGCGATACCCTGCAGTTCACCATGCTGCGAGGCGACTCGGTGTTCGTGGTGCCGTTGGTTCCGCAGGAGGCGACCGAGCGCGATCCCCTGAGTGGGGATCCGGTGCAGGTAGTACGTGTCGGGATCGCTCCCTTCATGGTACCGCTGCGCACGCGGTACGGTCTGGTGGGTTCGGTGGTCGAGGGATGGGATCGAACGTGGTCCAACGTCGAGCTCGTCCTGTTCACGCTCAAGGGCATCCTGCTGCGAGACATCTCCACCCGCGAGATCGGCGGTCCCATCCTCATCGGCCAGATGTCGGGGCAGTTTGCGCGCCGGGGGGTTGCGTCGTTGATCGCCTTCATGGCGCTGCTGTCGGTGAACCTGGCCGTGCTCAACCTGCTGCCCATCCCGGTACTGGATGGGGGGCACCTGGTATTCCTCTTCATCGAGGGAGTGCGCGGCAGGCCGCTGAGCCTCAACGCTCGGCTGCGGCTCACGCAGCTGGGGATGGTCGTGCTGATCGCGCTGATGGTCTACGTGTTCACCAACGACATCGTGAGGCTCGTCGGGGGGTAGCCGGCGGGGCGCGCTACCTGCCTACTATCACTACCAGCAGCGCCACTAGCGCCACCACCGCCACGGCCGCCACCGGCAGGACCCACTTGGGAATCCGCTTTTCGGTCAGCAGCGCCACGAGCTCGGCAGTGACGCGCGGCGCTATCCCGAAGGATTCCGTCTTGCGCTCGGTGCTGCTCAGCTGATCCAGCTCCTCGCGTAAGGCCTGGGCCGAAGGGTACCGGTCCTCGGGCTGTTTCGCCAGGCACTTGAGGATGACGCGCTCCAGGCGGGATGACAGGACGCCCCCCTTCTTGTGGGGGGCGACCGGCTGCTCCTCCACGTGCATCCGCGCCAACTCGAACCAGTCGCTCGAGCGGAATGGGACGGTCCCCGTGGCTGCTTTGTAGAGCATCACGCCGAGCGCGTAGAGGTCGCTGCGGCCGTCCAGCTTCCGACCCTGTGCCTGCTCCGGGGAGATGTACTGGGGCGAGACGTAGCCCGAGACGGCGCGCGCGATCCCGAAATCCGCGATCACCGCGGTGCCGTCATCCCGGAGCAACACGTTGTGCGGCTTGATGTCGCGGTGGACGAAGCCGGCGTCGTGGGCGAACGCCAGGCCGGCCGCCACGTCTGAAGCGATCCGGAGCAGCTGATCCTCGGCCAACGTCTCCTCCCGGTCGAGCAGGGAGGCCAGGGAGTCGGGGTAGAGGTCCATCGCGAAGTAGGTGAGCCCATCGGCATGGTCGACGTCGAGCATGCGGATGACGTTGGGGTGGCGCAGCTCGGAGGCCACCCCGGACTCGTTGCGGAAGCGGTGCTCGAACTGCTGGTCCCCGGCGTAGCGGGGCTTGAGGACCTTGACCGCCACGGCCTCGTCGTCGGCCGTCCGGCGCCCGGCATAGACCCAGGCGAAGCCTCCCTGGCCGAGAAGGCGGTCGAGCCTGTAGGGGCCGACGGTACGACCGATCAGGTCGGCGGGTTCGCTGGTCACGGACGGGGTTTACAGTGCCTGTGGGGCCGGCTAAATTGGTGTGCTGTTGTAAAATACGGGCACAGGACGGTTGGTCTGCCCGCGCCTTTGGAGGATACACTTTTCATGAGCTTTGACAAGCAAGCCGTGGTCGAGAAGTACGCGAAGCACCCCGAGGACACCGGTTCCGCGCGGGTGCAGATCGCGTTGCTCACCGAGCGGATCAACTATCTCACGGATCACTTCCGCGCCCACAAGAAGGACCACCATGGGCGGCAGGGCCTGCTCATGATGGTGAGCAAGCGGCGCCGCCTCCTGGACTACCTCAAGCGGACTGACCTCGAAGGCTACCGTCAGCTCATTGATGAGCTCGGCCTCCGCCACTAGCAGCCCCGGCGCGGGCACAAGCGGCGCCCGAGATGAGCACCTCGGGCGCCTTTACGCATTCTCAGCTGCTCAACAAGGAATAGCACAGTGTTGCATGTAGAACGGCCTCTCTCCGGTCGGACGTTCCGAATGGAGACTGGGCGACTGGCGAAGCAGGCGGCGGGAAGCGCCGTCGTGCAATTTGGTGAGACGATGGTGCTGGCAGCCGTGACGGTCTCCGACTCCGAATCCTCTCTGCCGTTTTTCCCCCTCACCGTCGAGTACCGCGAGAAGAGCTACGCCGCCGGCAAGATCCCCGGCGGTTTCTTCAAGCGTGAGGGGCGGCCCACCGAAGAGGAGATCCTCGCGGCGCGCCTGATCGATCGCTCGCTGCGTCCCCTCTTCCCCAAGGGCTTCAAGAACGAGGTCCAGGTGTTCGTCTACGTCCTCTCCGCTGATCAGGAGAACGACGCCGACGTCCTGGGCATCACGGCGGCGTCGTTGGCGTTGTCGCTCTCCAGAGTGCCGTGGAACGGTCCCGTGGCGGGGGTCCGGGTGGGGCGCGTGGAAGGTGAATGGGTAGTGAACCCGACCTTCCAACAGCTGGAGTTCAGCGATCTGGATCTGGTGCTTTCAGGGCACGCCGACTCCATCGCGATGGTGGAGGGTGGGGCCCTCGAGATCGGCGAGCAGGACATCGCCGACGCGCTGGCCTTCGGACAGCAGGGCATTGCCGAGCAAGTGGCCATGCAGGACGAGATCGTGGCCAAGCTGGGCGCGCCCAAGCTCGAGTGGACCAAGACGGAGCCGCTCGCCGAGGTGGTGAGCCGTGTGCAGGAGCTCGCCAAGGGGCGCCTCGAGGAGGCCCTCGGCCTCGCCGAGAAGACGGAGCGCATTCAGGCGCTCGCCACGGTGCGGCAGGACATCGCCGAGATGCTGGCAGAGGAGTTCCCCGAGAGCGGCCAGGATATCCGGAAGCTGCTCGACGAGCTCGAGGCGTCCACGATGCGGCAGCAGGTGCTGGAGCAGGGCGAGCGGGTCGACGGCCGCGACCTCGACACCGTTCGGCCCATCAGCTGTGACGTGGGCCTGCTTCCGCGCGCCCACGGATCCGCGCTCTTCACGCGCGGCCAAACGCAGGGCCTGGTGAGCACCACGCTGGGCACGGTCTCCGACGAACAGCGGATCGACAACATCGACCTCGCGCAGGAGACCACCAAGAGCTTCATGCTGCACTACAACTTCCCGTCATTCTCGGTGGGCGAAGTGCGGCCGGTGCGGGGTGTGTCGCGACGGGAGATCGGCCACGGCCACCTGGCCGAGCGGGCGCTACAGGCGCTGCTGCCGCCGTACGACGAGTTTCCCTACACGATCCGGCTCGTGTCTGACATTCTCGAGTCGAACGGGTCCTCGTCCATGGCCACGGTGTGTGGCGGCTCGCTGGCGCTGATGGATGCCGGGGTGCCCATGAAGGCGCCGTGCGCCGGTGTGGCAATGGGCCTCATCACCGAGGGTGACAAGGTCGCCGTCCTCACCGACATCCTCGGCACCGAGGATCACTTGGGCGACATGGACTTCAAGATCGCCGGCACCCGGGATGGCGTGACCGCGGTGCAGATGGACATCAAGGTCCAGGGGCTGAGCCTCGACATCATCGCCCAGGCGCTCGAGCAGGCCCGGGTGGCGCGGCTCCACATCCTGGACGTCATGGCGCAGACGCTGGCCGACCCACGGACATCGCTGTCCAAGTACGCCCCGCGTATCATCACGATTCAGATCGATCCGGAGAAGATCGGCGACATCATTGGCCCCAAGGGGAAGATCATCCGTGGCATTCAGGATGAGACCGGGGCCGAGCTGAACGTGGATGACTCCGGGCTGGTCACCGTCTCCTCGGTCGACGGCGCCGCCGGCGAGCGCGCGCGGGCCATGATCGAGGCGATCGTCAAGGAGGCGGAAGTGGGCGCCGTGTACGAAGGCACTGTCAAGAGCACCACCGCCTTCGGCGCGTTCGTCGAGATCCTGCCGGGCAAGGAGGGCCTGCTGCACATCTCCGAGTTGCAGCACGCGCGCACGAACAAGACGGAAGACGTCGTCAAGAAGGGCGACCGTGTGCAGGTCAAGCTGCTCGAGATCGACGATCGCGGGAAGATGCGGTTGTCCCGCAAGGCGCTGTTGGAGAAAGAGCCGTCGGCGGACGGGGAGAGCCGGGAAGAGAAGAGGCCTGCAAGGAAGCGCTGACCGGCGCCATGCAGACCGTCAAGCTCGACGACCGGCTGTATCGCACCGACGCCGAGAATGGCGTTACGGTGCTCTCGGAGGTACTTCCGGGTGTTCGGTCCGTGGCGATCGGCATCTGGGTCAAGACGGCGTCGGTGCACGAGGAGGTGGGGAAGATGGGTGTCTCCCACCTCCTCGAGCATATGGTCTTCAAGGGGACCGAGCGGCGCAGCGCTCGCGACATTGCCCTCGAGCTGGAAGTTCGCGGTGGCGCGCTCGACGCCTTCACTTCCCGCGAGCACCCTGGTGCGCAACCCGGCCCTGCGCGCGGACGACCTGGAGCTCGAGCGCAAGGTGGTGCTGGAGGAGATCAGCACCGTGGAGGACACGCCCGACGACCTGGTCTTCGAGCTGCATTCCCGGACCCTGTGGCCCGAGCATCCCTACGGGTATTCCATTCTCGGTACGCGCGACACCATCTCACAGCTCAGCGCAACGGATCTGCGGGCGCTGCATAGCCGCGCGTATCACCCCCGGCACGTGGTGATCACCGCCGCGGGGAATCTCAACCACGACCTCCTGCTCAAGCTCGTGGCGAAGTGTGGCTGGTTCACCTACGAGGCGGGTCCCGAACCGCCCACGGTGACTCCGGTTCCTCGCGCACAGCAGACCACCAAGCGGGTGCACCGCGACAGCGTGCAGACGCATATCGTTGTGGGAACGGATACGTTCCCCCACCGCGACGAGCGGCGGGAGCCGCTGCTGCTGCTGAACACGGTCCTGGGCGGCGGCATGTCGAGCCGCCTGTTCCAACGGGTGCGCGAGGAGCTGGGGTTCCAGTCTTTCTATCACGAGGCTGGCCTGACCGGTGTCTATGTGGGTACTCATCCATCGACGGCCGAGCAGGCCGTCGAGGTGATTCTCGATGAGCTGAAGACCCTGGCCACCGAGGGGTTGTCGGGGGGCGTGCTGGCCGAGGCCAAGCAACAGCTCAAGGGACAGGTGACCCTTTCCCTCGAGAGCCCTTCGGCGCGGATGTACCGGCTGGCGACGGTGGAGTTGTACGGCGAGCCGTACCGCACCATCGACAAGGTGCTGGCCGGGATCGACAGGATCGGTGCCGAGCAGGTGGGGGCGGTTGCGGCGGAGTTCTTCGATCCGGCACGCCAGACTACTGTCTGGTTGGGGCCGAACTAGGCCCCGTACACACTGACGAGGTCGCGATGATCATTGGCGTTCCGAAGGGGATCAAGACCGCCGAGAACCGCATTGCGTTGGTGCCCGCCGGGGCCGAGGTCCTGCTGGCGCACGGGCACACGGTGCTGATCGAGCGGGGAGGTGGTGAGGGGAGTGGGTTCGCCGACGACGCCTACGAGGCCGTCGGGGCGACGATCGTTCCGGTGGCCAAGGACGTCTGGGCCCAAGCCGACATGATCGTCAAGGTGAAGGAGCCGATCGCGCCCGAGTGGCCCCACATGCGCTCCGGGCAAGTCGTGTTCACGTACTACCACTTTGCGGCGAGTGAGGAGCTCACGCGCGCCGTGATGGACTCCGGCATCGTCGCCATCGCGTACGAGACGGTCCAGCTCGATAGTGGCGAGCTTCCGTTGCTCACGCCCATGAGCGAAGTGGCGGGCCGCATGGCCGTCCAGGAGGGCGCCAAGTACCTGGAGCGCTTCTACGGCGGGCGCGGGATCCTATTGGGTGGGGTGCCGGGCGTACTGCCGGCGGAGGTCGTGGTGCTGGGCGGCGGTGTGGTGGGCACCAACGCGGCGAAGATGGCGGCCGGTCTCGGAGCCCACGTGACCATTCTCGACGTGTCGCTCGAGCGGCTGCGATACCTGTCGGATGTCATGCCGGCCAACGTAGACCTGGTCTACTCCAACCGGCACAACATCCTGGAGGCCGTTGCGCGGGCGGACTTGTTGGTGGGCGCCGTGCTGCTTCCCGGAGCGAAGGCGCCACACCTGGTCACGCGCGACGATCTCAAACGCATGCAGCCGGGTGCGGTCATCGTGGATGTGGCGGTCGACCAGGGCGGTTGTGTGGAAACCATCGAGCCCACGACGCACGAGGAGCCAACCTACGTGGTGGACGACGTGGTGCACTACGCGGTGGCCAACATGCCGGGGGGCGTGCCCCGTACATCGACGCTGGCCCTGACCAACGCCACGTTCCCGTACACGGTGACGCTCGGGGAGCGCGGCTGGCGGGACGCCTGCAAGGCGGACCGCAGCCTCTTCCTCGGCCTCAATGTGATCGAGGGGAAGGTCGTGTATCCTGGAGTCGCCGAGGCCTTCGGGTTGAAGCTGACCGACCCGGAGAAGCTCGTCTGAGCGGTAAGTCCGCAGGTTGTCATAACTTAGGGGGGCGATTATGTTAGGGCGCCCGATTCGTTGGGGGCGATCCTGCACGGCGCCCCCCTTT
>JBDGXT010000186.1:0-4065 GCA_039584455.1 Gemmatimonadota bacterium | reverse complement strand
CATGAACGACGAAGGGTTCCGACTGACGCCGGTGGACGTGCGGACGCAGGAGTTCCGCCGTTCCGCCTTCGGCTACGACGTCTCTGGCGTCGAGGACTTCCGCGCGCGCGTGGCGGAGGAACTGGAGCGGCTGCTCCGCGAGCGCGCCACGCTGGAAGAGCGACTCCAGAACCTACGCGAGCAGCTCAAGTCGTACCGCGACCGAGAAAAGGCTCTCAACGACGCGGTCGTCATGGCTCAGCAGGTGCGCGCCGACACGGAGCAGGCGGCCAAGCGCGATTCAGAAGCTGCCATGCGCGACGCTCACGTGAAGGCCGAGGAGATCCTCACCGAGGCGCGGTCGACCGAGGCGGAGACCCGCCGAGATATCGAGGAGGCGCAACGGCAATTCAGCGCCTACCTGACGGCGTTCCGCCAACTCCTGTGGCGCCAGCTAGCCGAGGTCGACGCGCTGGCCGAGCACGAGCGCGACGGTACCCCGCCTACGAAGTCATGACGACGGGCATGCTGCGCGAAGAGATCGAGCGGGCCGTAGACGTCGTGCGGCAGACGACGACCTTCGCCCCCGACGTCGCGCTCATCTTGGGGACCGGCTTGGGGGGACTGGCGCAGGCTATGGCGGTCGAGGCCGAGATCGGCTACGAGTCGATTCCCGGATTCCCCCTGTCGACGCTGGAGTTTCATGCTGGCAAGCTGCTGTTCGGGGCCCTGGGTGGGCAACGCGTGGTCGCCATGCAGGGGCGGTTCCACCGCTACGAGGGGTACTCCATGCAGCAGATCACCTTCCCAGTGCGAGTGATGCGGGCGCTCGGGGCGCACACCATGGTGGTGTCCAGCGCCTGTGGTGGGATGCACCCGTTGTGGGGTCCGGGCGATCTGGTGCTCATCGCCGATCACATCAACTTGCTGGGCGACAATCCGCTGATTGGCCCCAACGACGACGAGCTCGGCCCGCGCTTCCCCGACATGTCACAGCCGTACGATGGGGCGCTGCGGCAGCAGGCACGCGATGTCGCGCGTGATCTCAAGCTCACGCTGCGCGAAGGGGTGTACGTGGCCGTGCCGGGGCCCAACCTGGAGACCCCGGGGGAGTACCGCTTCCTGCGCGTCATCGGCGCCGACGTGGTCGGGATGTCGACCGTCCCGGAGGTGCTCGTGGCGGTCCACGGCGGCATGCAGGTGCTGGGGATCTCCATCATCACCGACCAATGCCTGCCGGACGCGCTCGAGCCGGCCGATATCCCAACGATCATCGCGACCGCCGCCGCAGCGGAGCCGAATCTCACCAGCCTCGTGACCGGGGTGTTGGAGCGCATAGCCTGATGCCATACCAGCCGCTGCGCGCGGGCACGGCAGACGCCTTCGAGCGCGAGGTGCTGGAGCAGTGGCGGCAGGAGGATTTGTTCCACCGCACGCTCGAGGCTACGAGCGACGGTGAGCCGTTCGTGTTCTACGAAGGACCGCCCACGGCCAACGGTCGGCCCGGGGTCCATCACGTGTTTGCGCGGACCATCAAGGACATGATCTGCCGCTACCAAGCGATGTTGGGGCGCTCGGTCACGCGGATTGCGGGTTGGGACACGCACGGTCTCCCGGTGGAGATCGAGGTCGAGAAGGCACTCGAACTCAGCGGTAAGGCCGACATCGAGGAGTTTGGTGTCGCCGAGTTCAACGAGCGCTGCAAGGAGAGTGTGTTCCGCTACAAGTCCGACTGGGAATCCTTGTCGGAACGGATTGGCTACTGGCTGGATTACTCGCGTCCGTACGTCACCTACACCAACGAGTACGTCGAGAGCGTGTGGTGGCTGCTCAAGCAGCTGCACGAGCGTGACCTGTTGTACCAGGGGCACAAGGTGCTGCCGTACTGTCCGCGCTGCGGAACGGCGCTCTCGAGTCACGAGCTGGCCCAGGGATACGCGACCCACCACAGTCCGTCCATCTACGTGCTGTTCCGACTCGTGGGAGACGAGGACCGGTATCTCCTGGTGTGGACCACTACGCCGTGGACGCTGCCGTCCAACGTGGGCGTGGCCGTACATCCCGACTTCCGCTATGTGGAGCACGAAGTGGACGGCCGCCGCATCGTCGCCGAGAAGGTGATCGCCGAGACGGCGGTCGTCCCGGGTGCCACAGGCGGCAAGCCGCTCGCCGCGTTCCCTCGTATCGCCGAGTTCATGGGGCGCGACCTGGTGGGGCGCCGCTACGAGCAGCTGCTGGACGCGGTCGCGGTGGACAGCGACCAGGGCTTCCGCGTTGTGGCGGGCGACTTCGTGACGAACGAGGAAGGCACCGGTCTCGTCCATCTGGCGCCCGCGTTCGGGGCCGATGACTACACCGCCGGCCAGCGTGACGGACTGCCGTTCGTCAATCCGGTCGATGCCGAGGGGCGGTTCAGCGGCACCACCTGGGCTGCGATCAACGGCAAGACCGTGTTCGAGGCCAATCCCGTGATTGCCGACCGGCTCGTGCAGGATGGGAAGGTGTTCGGGCGCTATCAGCCCGAGGGCTACGAGCACAGCTATCCCTTTTGCTGGCGCTGTGACTCACCGCTCATCTACTACGCGCGCGAGTCGTGGTTCGTGCGCACCACGGCCTACCGTGACCGCATGATCGCGATCAACCACGACGTGGCTTGGTATCCTCCCGAGGTGGGGGAAGGACGCTTCGGCGAGTGGCTCGAGAACAACGTGGACTGGGCGCTGTCACGCGACCGGTATTGGGGCACGCCCCTGCCGGTGTGGATCTGCGACCGGGACGCGGCGCACCGGGTCGTCGTCGGATCCTACGAGGAGCTCGAGCGCCATTGGGGCACGCCACTGCCCGAGGACTTCGACCCGCACAAGCCGTTCATCGACGAGTACACGTTCGGCTGCGGGGAGACGAGCTGCAGTGGCACGATGCGTCGGATCCCGGAAGTGATCGACGCGTGGTTCGACTCCGGAGCGATGCCGTACGCGCAGTGGCACTATCCGTTCGAGAACGAGCGGGAGTTCGAGCAGCACTTCCCGGCCGACTTCATTTGCGAGGGACTCGACCAGACCAGGGGCTGGTTCTACTCGCTGCTGGCAATCGCAGCGGGCGTCTCCGACAGCCCGGCGTACCGACACTGTCTGGTGAACGGGATCGTACTCGATGCCGAGGGACGCAAGATGTCGAAGCGCCTCGGCAACGCCGCCGACCCGTGGGAGGCGGTGGCAGAGTTCGGCGCTGACGCCGTGCGGATCTACTTGTTGGCGTCCAGCCAGGTGTGGCTGCCCAAGCGGTTCGACCCCGACGCGATCCGCGAAGTCGCGGTCGGATTTCTCAACCGGCTACGCAACACGTACGGCTTCTTTGCCCTCTACGCCGAAGACTGGAAGCCCGGGCAGGCACCTCCAGTGCGCGAGCGCCCGCTGGTGGATCGCTGGATGGTGAGCCGGCTGGATGCGGTGGCCCAGGCGGTGACTGCAGCTCTCACGGCCTATGACGTGACTGGCGCGGTGCGGACGCTCATCGACTTCTGCGACCACGAGCTCTCCAACTGGTACGTGCGCGTGAACCGGGGCAGGTTCTGGGCGCCCGGGGGCAAGGCCGACCCGGCGGCCCTCGCGACGCTACACGAGGCACTGGTGACGGTGAGTCAGCTGCTGGCCCCGGCGGCCCCGTTTACGAGCGACGCCATTCACCGGCGGCTCGAGGGATCCTCGGTGCACCTGGCCCGGTTTCCAGCCGACCGCGGGCACCACGATCCCGGCCTCGACGCCCAGATGGAGGCGGTCCGACGCCTGGCTTCCCTCGCGCGGGCGGCGCGCGAGCAGGCAGGTCTGCGGGTGCGGCAGCCGCTGGCGCGGCTCCGTGTCGCGGCGCCCGAGCGGCTGCGGGGCGAGGCGTTCACGGCCTTCCTGGACGTCCTGGCGGGGGAGGTGAACGTCAAGCGGGTCGAAGTGGTGGCCTCAGACGAGGAGCTCGTGCGGCTCAAGCCGAAGCCCAGCTTCCGCGACCTGGGCAAGGTGTACGGGAAGGACACCCCCCTGGCGGCCCAGGCGACACAGCAGCTGACCGCGGAGCAGCTGCAACAGCTGGAGG
>JBDGXT010000185.1:0-4088 GCA_039584455.1 Gemmatimonadota bacterium | reverse complement strand
AGGAGCGCGAACGGCTCACGCTGCTGGACGCCATCGGCGAGGCGACGAGCGTAGCCGACGTGCTCTCGGTGCTGATCGCGGTGTTGGAGCTCGCCAGGCTGGGCCGTATCCGCCTGGCGCAACGCAAGACCTTTGGCTCGGTGACCATTCGACGTGAACCCGATCGCGCAGCTGTTTGAGGCCGCCTTCTTTGCGGCGGCACACCCCCTCTCGCTCGAGGACCTGGGACGCCTCGTGCCCGGCGGGTCCCGAGAGGAGCTCGAGGCCGCGCTGGACGAGTTGCGCCGGCACTACGAGGAGCACCGTCATGGGGTCGAGCTGGTCGAGGTCGGTGAGGGCTTCCAGCTCCTCACGCGGCGGGACCTGGCCGAGACCATCACCGAAGCGCATATCGTGCACCGGCCCCGCAAGCTGAGCCGTGCGGCGCTGGAAACGCTGGCCGTGATCGCGTACCGGCAACCGGTGAGCCGTGCCGACATCGAGGAGATCCGTGGCGTTTCGGTAGAGGGTGTCCTCCGCTCGCTGCTCGACCGCGAGGTCATCGCGGTGGTCGGGCGCGCCGAGGGCTTGGGCCGGCCGTTGCTCTACGGAACCACGCCGCAGCTGCTCGAGCTGCTGGGCATCCGGTCCTTGGAGGAGCTGCCCCGGCTCGATGAGCTCTCGGTGGCGCTGCGCGTGCCGACCGAAACGGGAGAGCTGGGCGAGACGTGACGAAGATGCGGCTGCAGCGGGCCCTGGCACGCGCCGGGGTCGCCTCGCGCCGCCGTGCAGAGGAGCTGATTGAGGCCGGCCGGGTTCGGGTGAACGGGAAGGTGGCCACCATCGGCACCAGCGTGGATCCGGAGGCCGACGTGATCACGGTCGGGCGCCGCACGATCCGTCCCGGCCGGGTCGTGTGGATCGCGTTGCACAAGCCGGTGGGTTATGTGGTCACGAAGCGGGATCCCAGGGGGCGCAAGACGGTGTTCCGCCTGCTGCCCGACGTGCCCGGGCTCACCTACGTGGGGCGGTTGGACGTGGCGACGACGGGCCTGCTGCTATTCACGACGGACGGAGCGGCGGCGCACCGCCTGACCCACCCGCGCTTCGCGGTGGAGCGCACGTATCGGGTGCTGGTGCACGGCCGCCCGCCACACGAGATTCGGAGGGCGCTGGAACGGGAGATCGTGATCGAAGGCCGGCCGGTGCAGGTCGTCCGTTCGCGGGTGCGGCCGGCGGCGGGCGGGTCGAGCGATGTGACGCTGGTGCTGGCCGAAGGGCGCTATCGCATCGTGCGGCGCATGTGCGACCGACTGAAGCTCAAGGTGGAGCGCCTGACGCGCCTCTCGTACGGTCCCGTGCAATTGGGACGGCTGGCGGTGGGGGAATGGCGCTACCTCACGCGACGTGAACTCGAGGCAGTGACGACGGAATAGGGGTCATGGAACTCAAGGGCAAGACGATTCTGATGCTGGGCGGCAGCGGCTTGGTGGGTCACGCGGTGGCCCGCGAGTTGCTGTTACGCGGCCCGAAACGGATCGTGCTGGTGGCGCTGTACGACGATGAGGTGCGCGCCGGCGCCGAGGCGCTTGCGCCGTACGCCGGCGACACGGAGATCGTGACCGAGTGGGGCGACATCTTCGTGCCCGTGGATGCGGCGAAGCTGGACCGGCAGGCGATCCTGGCCGACAAGGAGCTGCGCGAGGTCGTGTTGGGTGACCTCCTCGGTGAGCTCAGCAAGGAGGTGCTCGACCGCAGCTTCCTCTTTCAACTGTTCCGACGGTATGAGCCGCACGCCGTGGTGGACTGCATTAATACCGCCACGGCGTTCGCGTATCAGGATGTGTTCCACAGCGCCCGCGATCTGCTCGACGCGGCGCGTGAGGGACCGGTGACGTTGGAGCAGGTGGAGGAGCACGTGCTGTCTATCCCGATGCCCCAGCTCATCCGGCACGTGCAGATCATGCTGCAGTGCCTCCGCTCGTTCGGTACCGAGGGGTACGTCAAGGTCGGCACCTCGGGGACGGGTGGCATGGGGCTCAACATCCCCTATACCCACTCGGAGGAGCGGCCGTCGCGCACGCTGCTGGCCAAGTCGGCTGTCGCCGGCGCGCACTCGCTGCTTCTGTGGCTCGTGGCCCGCACGCCGGGGGCCCCGGCCACTGTTGAGATCAAGCCCACGACCGCGATCGCGTGGCGCGAGATCGGGTACGGGCCGGTGCGGCGTCGAGGGCAACCGGTGCGCCTGGTCGACTGCCCGCAACCGTTGCCCCTCGCCGAGGCGTTTCAGGAGGGGGCAGCGGGGTGGACGGACAGCGGCTCCCTGCTCGAGTCGGTATGGGCCGACTGCGGCGAGAACGGCCTCTTTGCGCGGGACGAGTTCGAGACTGTGACGGCGCTCAAGCAGATGGAGTTCATCACGCCGGAGGAGGTCGCGGGGTACGTGGTGTCGGAGCTGCAGGGGTACCCCACGGGTCGGGACATCATGTCGGCGCTCGACGCCTCGACGGCGGGGCCGACGTACCAGGCGGGGTTGCTGCGATCTGCCGCCATCGAACGACTCGAGGCGCTGGAGCGGGAACACGACTTGCGCTCGGTCGCGTTCGAGATGCTCGGACCGCCGCGGCTCACCAAGCTGCTGTACGAGGCGTTCGTGTTGTCGCGCCTGTGCGCGTCGGTGCGGGCGCTGGCCGAGAGTGATGCCGCGAAGGTGGCGAAGCAGGCCGCCGCCCTCATGGCGAAGGATGCCGAGCTGCGGTCCACTATCGTGTCGGTGGGCCTTCCGGTCGTCGTACCGGGCGGGAAGGTTTATAGGGGTGAACTCGTCATCATTCGGCCGGACGATGGCGATATCGAGCCGGCAGTGGCCCGCGGGTGGGTGGATCTCCGGTCCGAGAACTGCGAAGCGTGGATCGGGCGCGCCAAGATGATGGTGGAGCAAGCCGGCCGGCGTGATCAGCGCAGCGACAGCGGCGTCGAGTGGGGGGCCATCGGGCCCGACGATCCCATCGCACCGCCGCGGTTTGCGACCTGGATCTTCCGGTACGAGGACGGCGGAGAACGGATCAAGCGATGAGAGGCGACAACGGATGACGTCACGGGCGGTCAAGGCGCCGGACGCCGCGATCACCACTGCCGTGGTGGAGGAAGTCGGCAAGCGGGTCGTCGGTCAGGAGGCAATGGTGGAACGTCTGCTGGTCGGGCTCCTCACCGGCGGGCACATCCTGCTCGAGGGCGTACCCGGACTCGCGAAGACCCTGGCGGTCCGGACGCTGGCGGAGGTGATCCGCACGACCTTCCAGCGGATCCAGTTCACTCCCGACCTGCTGCCGGCGGACATCATCGGCACCATGGTGTTCGATCAGCGCACCGGCGAGTTCCGACCCAAGAAGGGGCCGCTGTTCGCCAACATCATCCTCGCCGACGAGATCAACCGGGCGCCCGCCAAGGTGCAGGCGGCCCTGCTCGAGGCCATGCAGGAGAAGCAGGTCACGATCGGCAGCGAGACGCACGCGCTCGACGAGCCGTTTCTCGTGCTGGCGACCCAGAACCCGATCGAGCAGGAAGGGACCTACCCGCTTCCCGAGGCACAGCTCGACCGGTTCATGCTCAAGGTGTTCGTGGACTATCCGTCGCGCGACGAGGAGAAGGAGATCCTCTGGCGCATGGCGGGCGGTCAGGAGATTCCGGTCGGCCGCGTGGCCGATCCCGAGGACATCCTCTCGATCAGGCGGCAGATCGCCGAGCTCTACATGGATCAGAAGATCGTGGACTACATCGTGGATGTGGTGCGTGCCACGCGGGAGCCTCAGACGGTGGGGCTGCACGAGGTGCGGCCGCTGATCGCCTACGGCGCGAGCCCACGGGCCTCGATCTATCTCGCCCAAGCAGCCCGAGCACACGCCTTCCTCCGGGGCCGGGCGTACGTCGTCCCGGAGGACGTGAAGGCCATGGCGCCTGACGTGTTGCGGCACCGCGTGCTGCTCACGTTCGAAGCAGAGGCCGAAGACGTCATTTCGGATGGTGTGATCGCCAAGATCCTGGAGGCAGTGGACGTTCCGTGACGCGCCCGTCCCGCATCGTCGGGGCCGACGTTCTGCGCCAGGTAA
>JBDGXT010000184.1:0-4115 GCA_039584455.1 Gemmatimonadota bacterium | reverse complement strand
GCCTACTTGCTGTCGTTGGGTGGACGCAGCCGCTCCCAGTAGGCCTCCAGCTCCACGCCCAGTCCGTCCGCCATGCGGTTCACGTAGTTGTAGTACGCCGTGACCTGGCAGGCGTCGAGGATCTCCGCATCCCTGAGACCGGCGTGGCGCAGCGCCTCCACGTCCGCCACCTCCATAGCTTCGGGTGTCTTGGTGAGCTTCACGGCATACTCACACAACGCCCGCTCCCGCGGAGTGAGCGGCGCGGCGCGGTAATCGGACTCGATTGCCTGGACCTTGGCCTCGTCCCTCATGTGCCGACGGAGCCCCGCCCCGTGGTGCCGCAGTCAGTAGCGGCAGTAGTTGGCGGCGGACACCACGACGGCGATCATCTCCCGCTCCGCCACGGAGAGCCCCGACGGGCCCCGCATGATGTGATCGTAGTAGCGGTAGTGTCCCTCGAGGGACTCGGGGTTCAGGGAATGGATCTTCAGGATGTGGTCGATCCCGAAGCGCGAGCCGTGGCGCTCGTACAGCTCCTTGAGGCGACCGCCGGCCTCCTCCTCGGGTACCCACTCGATCCAGGCCATCGGGGCTAGTTCAGGATTCGGCGTCCCACGATCCAGCGGTCGCGCCACCAACGGCTCTCGGGATCGGTAGCGGTGAGGCTGGAGAGCTTCACCCCACCGCTCGACGCGCTGTGAATGAAGGTGCCCTCGCCCACGTACAGGCCCACGTGGCTCACCCCACCCCCGTTCGTGGCAAAGCCCAGGATATCGCCGGGACGCAGGGCGGACACCTGCTTGGGCAGCAGCTGACCGGTGCGCGTCTGATCATGGCTCACCCGTGGGATGAGGATGCCATGTTTTCCGTAAGCGTAGTGGATCAGTCCTGAGCAGTCGTAACCGTTCTCGTCGCTACCGCCCCACTCGTACGGGGTGCCCATGGCGTCCAGCGCCGTCTGCACCACGGACACGGCCAGTCCAGCGGATTCCTCCGACACCCCGTTGTCGTGTGCGGCGTCGTTCAGCTCCGACCCCGACGGCGGGTCGAAGGTGGGCGGCGGCTCTGCTCGCCCGCCCCCACCGCCGGAGCGGCCTCCGCGCGGGGCACCGAGGGCCACGAACGCCTGGAGCGAGAAGCCCTTGCGGTCGCTGGGGTCGAGCTGCCAGAAGCCGCCCACGCTTTGATCCTGTACGCGGTACCGCACGTCGGCGCCGAGAGAGAGAGCTGAGAACAGGCTTAGCCGATAGCCCGCCCCGGCGCTCCATATCGCGTCGAGGTTGCCGTCGGTGTGCCGGATTCCCAGGGCGACCGAGCCGACACCGTAGAGCCCCCCTCCCCCGCCCAGCATGAGCGAGAGTTCCCCTCCGGTCATCGTGCGGTCGGGAAGCGAGCGGGAGTCGTCGAGATGGAAGACGCCCAGGCCGTAGCCGAAGGGTCCGAGCAGCCGGTTCTGGTAGGCCGCAGTGAAGGTCGTGGACAAGGTGTCGTGCCACCACCAGCCGTACGCCACATCCACCCGTCCCCCCTGAGCGGCCAACGGCGAGGCCCCGGGGAACGCCAGCGCTCCGAGGAGCGCGACACCGCGCAGGAGTGAGATTCTGTCCACGAGCTGTAACCTCAATAGTAGCAACGCAATAGCTGACCGTCAACGTGTGTCTGAGAGGCAGGAGCCACTCCGGATGCAACTTCCGGGGGCTGGCAATTGTCTATATAGCCGATAGATTGCGTCGACTTTCTACAGGTACCCCTATTTCAGGAGCTATGATGCAGCGACGTCTCGTCTTCGCGTTGGCGGTGCTGGCTGCGTGCCTCGGGAGTGCGCCGGTGGTGGCGCAGGTCCCGCCGGGCAGCGCCGAGCAGCTCGAGCTGGGCCTCACCGTGACCGGTGTTCGGATCGAGCCTGAAGCGGTTTCCATGAGCCGCGGTGACACCCTGCTTCTCACCGTGATCCTCACCGACGCCAGCGGGCAGCGGGTCGAGGGCGCACAGTTCGGACTCGCCCGAGCGTCGAACCATATCGACGTACGGTCGATCAAGGACTCCATCGCGGATTCCTACCTCATGTGGGGAGTGAACCCCGGCGAGTCGGCGTTCGCCATCTGGGTGCAGGTCCCCGACGATTCGGTGGGCTTCCAATGGAACCCGCTCGACGAGTTCGCGGTCACGGTCGAGGATTGGCCGGTGGCGCAGGTGGACATGATGGACCCCGCCTTCGAGACCTACGCCGGCACGACGTTCCTGCTCGAGGCGAAGGCGATGACCGACCACGGCACGGAGCACTTCGCGGCCAAGGTCACGTGGCGCAGCGAGAACCCCAGTGTGGCGACGGTCACCCCGGGTGGGGTGGCCAGCTTCTCCCAGCCGGGAGAGGTCACCTTCCTGGCCTCCGCCGAGGGTATCACGGCCCGGCGCACCCTGCGCGTGGTCGAGAACCCGGTGCGGCAGCTGGAGATCTCTCCGGGGTACGTCAGCACGCGCACCGGCGACGTGGTGCACTTCGATGTGAAGGCGCTGGACGGTCGCGGGCGGGCCGTGGAGGGAATCGCGCTGACGTACGGTGTGCACGGCCTCGACTCCGCGGGCGCTGAGATCTACACCGACGGAGCGTTCGTGGCCGAGAACCCCGGTATGTACAAGGTGCTGGTCACGGCCGGTGGTCTCGCCCAGGAGGCGATCGTCGCCGTGGAGCCCCGGGCGCCCGCCACGCCGGTGGAGCTGATCGGGCGCCACGGTCCGTCGGATGTCACCACGAGTGACCTGTGGGTCTTCACGGGCAACGATGGACGTGACTACGCCTACACGGGCACGCATGCCGAGGGCGGCGGCAACCGGATGTACGTGTGGGACGTGACCGATCCGGCCAACATCGAGCTGATGGACAGCGTGGTGGTAGACGGGCGGGTCGTCAACGACGTCAAGGTGAACGGGGATGCCAGCTGGGCAATCATCACGCGTGAAGGGGCCAGCACCCGCCGCAACGGCGTGGTGGTGCTGGACCTCACCACCCCAGCCCACCCCACCATCGTCGGCGAGCTCACCGATAGCCTCACGGCCGGCATCCACAACGTGTGGATCAACGGCGACGTGGTCTATGCGGTGAACGACGGCACGAGCGCCATGAACATCCTGGACCTGAGCGATCCCACGAACCCAAAGCACGCGGGGCGCTGGGAGATCCGGCCGGGCGAGGAGGACAAGAGCCTGCACGACGTGTGGGCCGACGGCCGCTACGCCTACCTCTCCTACTGGGATGACGGGCTTGTGATTCTGGATATCGGGGCCGGCACCCACGGCGGCACGCCCACCAGCCCCGTGTTCGTGTCGAGTATCAAGTACGCCATGGGCAACACGCACACGGCGTTTCGGGAAGGCGACTACGTGTTCGTCGGCGACGAGATCATGGAGAGCACCGATCTGGACGGCCCGCTCTCGCCCAGGGGTTACATCCACGTGATCGACGTCTCGGACATCGGGAGCCCCCAGGAAGTGGCGAGGTTCGAGGTCCCGGAGGCGGGCGCACACAACGTGTGGGTCGAGAACGGGATTCTGTACATCGCCTACTACCAGGCGGGTCTGCGGGTCGT
Source organism: Gemmatimonadota bacterium (assembly GCA_039584455.1). Lineage (GTDB taxonomy): Bacteria > Gemmatimonadota > Gemmatimonadetes > Gemmatimonadales > GWC2-71-9 > WVYX01. The sequence goes on along the minus strand of JBDGXT010000184.1, from coordinate 546 downwards.
GGATGTCTCGGGTGAGCTACGGGGAGACCTTTATCGCCAGGGTCGCCAGATCGGCTGGTTCGAGACCGCCGTGAGCGACGACTCCGGTCTGCATTCGAACGCCACGCTGGCGTGGGGTCCACAACCGTTCAAGGGCAACGTCTTCGTGAGCGACATGAACAGCGGACTCTGGGTGCTGCACCACGAGCGGCCAGCCGAACTGTCGCCGTGAGGCCACACCTGATCACATGTGCAGTGCTCGGCGCGGTCGCGGCCCTGGTCGCGGCCGCGCCCGCCGGCGGCCAGACCCCCCCGGCCGCGGACTATTGGGTCTACGTCGCGAATGAGTCGTCGGACATCGTCTCACGGGTGCGGTTTGGGCCAGACGGGATCACCGAAGAGAAGAAGATCCGCGTGGGGATCATGCCGGCCGACCTGGACGGCGCCCACGGCCTGAGCGTGTCGCGCGACGGGCGCCACTGGTACCTGTCACTGGCGCACGGCAATCCCTACGGCCAGGTGTGGAAGTTCACTACCGGCAACGATCGTCTGATGGACTCTGCCCGG
>JBDGXT010000394.1:0-2691 GCA_039584455.1 Gemmatimonadota bacterium | reverse complement strand
GACGATCCCCTTCGCGGCCGCCGGGGACGTCACCTGCTCCTTGATGAGGCTCAAGATGAGCTTGTCTGACACCAGCTCCCCCCGATCCATGGACCGCTTTGCTTCGCGGCCCAGCGGAGTGTCCGCTTGGACAGCATCGCGCAGCAAATCGCCGGTCGTGATCTTGGGAACGCCGATCCGCTGAGCGAGGATCGTTCCCTGCGTGCCCGTGCCAGATCCGGGAGGACCGAGGAGGATGACGTGCATGTGGAGTTCAGTTGCCCCTTTCCAAGTAGCGCTCCGAGCGCTCGGAGCGTCCAGCATTACAAACGAATAGAGTAGCCATTCTCCGCGGTCAAGTCACTGCCGGGCGCCGAGCGGCGCTAGAAGCTCCCGATCGTGATGCCGACGGAGCCGGATAACGTATCCACCCGCGCGAAGAGGTCGCCGATCTCCTGGAACTGACCGCGATAGGCACGCCGTGCGTCGAAGAACCGAATCGTCGAGTTCTCGAGTAGCGGGTAGTACCCGATGTGCACGTTCTGGCTGTTCGCCGGGATGACACAGTTGCACCGCAGCTCCACGGGTGTGCGAGGGTTGACCAGCGCCACGAGCTCGCGGTTCGTGCGATTCGTGATCCGCGGTGCGAACATGGCTCGATCGGGAGCGACGCCCGTGATCACGGAAGGCGTGTCCGCACCTCCTCGGACGCCGCTCGACAGCAACACCTCAAACTCCTCACCCATCTCTTGGCGGCCCTGCTGCGGGCGGACGAGCCGCCAGGACACGTCGACCGCCCTGTCCCTCGGCAGGATCAGCGAGTCCTGCCGTCCGGCTTCGAGCGTGTGCACCATTTGGCCGTCCAGCAGAATTTCGACCGGCTCCACGAATGATCACCCCAACGCCCCTCGCCACGTGGAACCACGTTTCGCGCTTCTTGGCCAACCGTACCAGGAGCTCGGGGCCCCAGTCATAGGCCTCCAACAGCCATGGCGGGATCCGGGCCGTCTTCGGGGCTGGTGCTATTGGCACCGGCTCCTCCGGCGCGGCTTCGGCGAGCGCCTCTTCGACGACCGCTTGCCCTATTGGAGCCGTGTCCTCCGGCTCTCCGGGAGCGACCGCTCCCTGCGCCTCGCCAGCGGCCTCCTTTACCTGCGGCTCCGGCGCCGGCTCGGGCCTTGCCATGGTGTCCGCTTGATCCGGCTCGAACCAGGCCCCGGGAATGAGGTCGCCGCCCGTGGTGATCGGGCCCGGTGTTGTAGGCGCGGGCTCCGGTGGTGGGGCCGCGGGCTCCCCATGTTGGGGTGTCGGTGGCGCCGGCGCGCTCTCCTGGACGGGGCTCACGTCATAGATGGGCTGTGGTGGTGGCTTCACCTCGGGTGCGAGCTGCTCGTCGAAATCCCAACTGGCTCCCTGAACGATCTCGCCGACCCCGAGGTCCTCCACTGCGGCCGATGCTTCGCCGGAGGGTTCCGTCGCCGCTGCCTCTCCGGCCTCGAGTGCCTCCATGACCTCGGCGGCACCCTGGAACCGATCCTCCGGCGCCTTCTGGAGGCAGCGCACGATCAGGTCGGACAGCCGGGCTGGAACGTCGGGCACCACTTCCTTGGGCTCGCGCACTGGATTCGCGAGGTGCTGCGCCACGATCTTCTGGACCGTCTCTCCCTTGAACGGCTTCTCGCCCGTCACCACTTCGAAGAGCGTCGCGCCGAGCCACCGACCTCGTCGCCCAACACCTGCTCCGGACTCATGTAGTAGGGCTTGCCCGGTGAGAGCGCCGTTTCGGGGCGCTCGCCCGCGGCAATCCTCACGGCCCGGGCGACCCCGAAGTCGGCCACCACTGCCTGGCCTCCCGGCAGCAGGATGTTCTCGGGCCTGATTTCGCGGTGCACGATCCCCTCGCGGTGAGCGTAGTCCAGCGCGGCGGCCACCGAGCGGGTGATCTCGATGGTCTGCTCGATGGAGAGCCGGACCTCCCGCGTCAGCCGCTGGCGCAGCGATTCGCCCTTCACGAGCGGCACCACGTAGTAGAGCAGACCGCCCGCGGCTCCATAGCGGTACGGGCCAGAGATGCTGGGATGCTTGAGCTTGACGGCTGGCCCCAACTCCTCCAGAAACCGCCTGGCATCGAGGGCGGAGGCCCGTTCGGGACGGAGGACCTTGAAGTGGGCGGGTCGGTTGAGCTTCTGGTCGTGCACGAGGAACACCACCGCCAGCGCACCGCGATCCAGCTCGCGCTCGATGCGGTAGCGATCGGGGAGGGCGGTCTTGAGACGGTCCAGAAGCTCGGTCACGCAGTGATCTCGGCTGGGTCTGGTGCAAGGTAGGGGGCAGGTGTCAGGGTGGCCAGACGGGGGGGGCGCAGCCACAGTAACCCTCGCTCCTCGCTTTCCGCAGGCTGCCAAATCCCCGGCGATGGTTAACCCCGGCAATGATTCCTGACGCAACGCGTTCGAGTACTTCCCAACGGCTGAATTACGATTAGTTTACTCGGATTGGGGATCCCCCCTAGAACACTCCATGACCGATCTGACTGAGCGTCTTGCCACCGCGGTGGCGGACCGCTACGCCGTGCAGCACGTAGTGGGGCGTGGCGGTATGGCCATCGTGTATCTGGCCCGAGACCTGAAGCACGACCGCCCCGTCGCGCTCAAGGTGCTCCTCCCCGACCTCGCGGCCGCAATCGGTGCCGAACGGTTTCTCAGCGAGATC
>JBDGXT010000015.1:0-14602 GCA_039584455.1 Gemmatimonadota bacterium | reverse complement strand
TCCGGTGCTCGACTACGTGATCGACAAGCTGCAAGGCCTCTCGGTCGAAGAGCTCATCTTCATCACGGGCCATCTCAAGGAGCAGATCGAGGAGTACGTCGGCGCGACGTACGATATCCCTGCTCGGTTTGTGGAGCAGCAGGTGCAAGACGGCACGGCAGGTGCCGTGAACCTCGCGCGCCCCTACGTGGACGGTCCCGTGTTGATCGTGTTCGTGGACACCGTGTTCGACGCCGACCTCTCGCTACTCCAGCGTTCCGATGCCGACGGCATCATCTGGGCCAAAGAGGTAGAGGACTACCAGCGCTACGGGGTCGTGGTGACCGACGAGCAGGGCTACATGCGGCGCATCGTGGAGAAGCCCTCGGAGCCGATCTCCAGGCTCGCTAACATCGGCCTTTACTACATCCGCGACTGGCAGACGCTGTTCGAGGGCATCGACCTCACGCTCGCGGGGCCGCAGTTCAAGGGCGAGTGGTTCCTGACGGAGGCCTTCCAGTACATGATCGATCACGGGCGGAAGCTGCTCACCGCCGAGGTCGGCGGCTGGTACGACTGCGGCAAGGTCGAGACGGTTCTGTCCACCAACCTGCACCTCCTGGAGCAGGGTGGCCGCCGCTCCCCCGAGGAGCGAGCCGGCGTGACGCTGGTCGATCCGGTGTTCGTCGCCGACGGGGTGACGCTGGAGGACTGCACCATAGGCCCGAATGTCTCGATCGATGCGGGCGCGATGGTGCGCGGCAGTACGGTGCGGGACGCGATCATCGGTCCGAACGCGGTGGTGCAGGGCTCCACCGTGCAGCACTCTCTCGTGGGAGACGACAGCGTCATCACCGACCGGGACCTGCACAATATGGTGGTGGCGCGGGACGAGATCGCTGAGGCACCCTGACCCATGGGCATGTTGCTGTTCCTCGTGGGGTTGCTGGCTGCCCTCTCGGGCGGCGTGAAGCTGCGCAAGCGCATTCGCACGTCGATCGGTGCCTCAACGCTCGCCTGGGCAGAGATCGTGGTCGGGAGTCTCGTGGTCCTGGGCTCGGGTTTAGGTCTCTCCACCACACCGGCCGCGCCCGTGGTGGTAGCGGCGACGCTGCTCCTGGTGGTGGTCTCGGCCGTCGACCAGGGACGACGTGCTGCGCAGGCGCAGCGCCACCGCGAGCTGTCGGAGGAGACGCGACTCAAGACCTTCCTGCAGGGGGATGGCAAGCGACGCTGACCAGTGAGGAGGAGGAGGTCATGCTGGGACGTTCGAAAGTCGCCACACTCGTCTGGACCCTGCTGCTGTTTGGAGTGGGGAGTGCGCTCGCCCAGGAGTTCCGGGTGGACGAGACGACCATCCGGGAGATCCACCAGGCCATGCGCGAGCAGGGCCTCACCGCGCGCCTCCTGGCAGAGCACTACCTGGCACGCATCGAGGCGTACGACAAGCAGGGCCCGGCGCTCAACAACATCATCACCCTGAACGCCCGGGCGCTGGAACGCGCCGACTCGCTCGATGCGTACTTCCACCGTACCGGCGACTTCGTGGGTCCGCTGCACGGCATTGCCGTCATCGTGAAGGACAATTTCGATACGCACGACATGCCGACCACCGCCGGCTCGCTCTCCTTGCAGGGGTCGGTGCCCCCGGACGATGCCTATCAGGTGCGCAAGCTGCGGGAGGCAGGTGCAATCGTGCTCGCCAAGTCCAACATGGCCGAGTTCGCGTTCTCGCCGTACGAGACGGTGGGCTCGGCGCTGCCCGGCTACACGCGGAACCCCTATGCGCTGCGTCGGGTGACCGCCGGCTCCAGCGGGGGGACCGCCGGTGCGGTGGCGGCCAACCTCGGGGTGGTAGGGATGGGGACCGACACCGGGAACTCCATCCGCGGTCCGTCGTCGCATAACTGTCTCGTGGGGATTCGCTCGACCATGGGACTCACGAGCCGGGACGGCATCGTGCCGCTGTACTTGGACCGCGACATCGGGGGGCCGATGACACGCACCGTCGAGGACGCGGTCATCGTGTTCGATGTGATCGCGGGACACGACCCCGCCGACCCCTGGTCGGAGCCCGGTCGCCGAGCCGAGCGATACACCGACTATCTCGTGGCCGACGGGCTGCGCGGCGCCCGCGTCGGCGTGCTGCGGCAGCTGTCGAATATCGAGACGGCCGACCCCGAAGTGCTGCAGCGTTTCGAGGAAGCGCTGGACGACCTGCGGGCGGTCGGGGCGATCGTGATCGACTCGGTGGTGGTGCCCGAGCTGGACACGATCGAGGGGACGATGTGGTGCCGCCGCTTCCGCCATGACATCGAGGCTTACCTCGCCAGCCTCGGACCGGATGCCCCGGTGAAGACCCTCGAAGAGATCATCGAGTCGGATCGGTTCCATCCCCCGATCGAGCAGCGACTGCGGTTCTTTCAAGGCTTCGACCAGCCGCCTGAGGAGGAGGAAGGGTGCCTGGAAGCCGCGCAGAACACGGCGGCGCTGCGTGTGGGGATGCGCCGCGTGCTCCAGCAACATCGACTCGATGCCGTGGTTTATCCGTCGTGGAACAACCCGCCGCGGCTGATTGGTGATCTCACCACGCCGCACGGCAACAACAGCTTCAAGATCTCGCCGCCGACTGGGTTCCCGGCCATCACGGTACCCATGGGGTTTGTGCGCGGCCACCTGCCGGTGGGTCTCCAGTTCCTCGGCGACGCCTGGTCGGAGCCGACGCTGATCAGGCTCGCCTATTCGTACGAACAGGCGACGCGACACCGGCGCCCACCGGAGACCACGCCCCCCCTGGGCGGCATCGCTTTGCCCTGAGGAGACCACGGTGCGTGACGTGCGGAAGCTGCTCAAGGCGCGGACTAGACGGGAGGAAGTGCAATGACGACGAGCGTCACCCGCCGCAACTTCGTGCAGGCGGCCGCAGGCGCCGCCGCCGCCATCGCCGCGGCGCCAAGGTCGCTGTTGGCGCGCGCGCCCACGGTGCACACGCCCAAGGCCGTCAAGCCGGTGGTGATATCCGACCTGAGTGGTATCCGCTACAAGAACGGCGGTCCGGTGAGCGCGGTAGAAAAGGCGTTCGACATGATCACGGGCGGTGCCGACGTGATGGACGCGCTGATGGCCGGGGTCAACATTCCCGAGCTGGACCCGGAGGAGTCGGGAATCGGGTACGGCGGCCTCCCCAACGCCGAGGGGGTCGTGCAGCTCGACGCCTGCTGTATGCACGGTCCGAAGAAATGGGCCGGAGGCGTGGCGGCGCTCGAGGGCGTGCGCACCCCGTCGCTGGTCGCCAAGGCCGTGATGGAGTACACCGACCATCACCTGCTCGTGGGGCAAGGTGCCCGGGACTTCGCGCGGAGCATGGGCTTCACCATCGAGCCCGATCTGAACACCGAGAAGTCGCGGCGCCTCTGGCTAGAGTGGAAACGGCGGCTCGATCCCAATCACTACCTCGATCCCGAGAAGCGGGTCGAGCACGCGTACGAGGTGGGCCTCGGGATGGTGAGGGATGGGCTGATCGAGGAGAGTACGTTCTGGGGCACCATCAACTGTGATGCCATCGCGCCCAACGGCGACCTCTGTGGCGTGACCACGACGAGCGGTCTCTCCTGGAAGATTCCGGGCCGGACGGGTGACTCGCCGATCCTGGGAGCGGGCCTGTACGTTGACAACGATGTGGGCGCGGCCGGCTCCACCGGTCGTGGAGAGGCGAATCTCTACAACCTCTCGTCGTACCTCATTGTGGAGCAGCTGCGGCGCGGCATGCATCCCAAGGACGCGGGTCTCGAGGCGTTGAAGCGCATCAAGGCCAACACGATCGAGCAGCGGCTGCTCAACGAGCGTGGACTGCCGCGATTCAACGTGCGTTTCTTCGTGCTGAACAAAAAGGGGGAATACGCCGGCGTCACGATGTACGCGTCGGGCGAGACACACCATGCGGTGTGCACTGAGAACGGTGCGGAGGAGCGTCCGTTCGAGCCGCTGCTGAGCGGGGCACCGACCGACTGAAAACAGGAATCAGGAGGCATCGCGATGATGTCACCAACACGGCTCATCATTCCGGCCCTGCTCGTCACGCTGGCCGGTTGCACACAGGACACCGTCAGGATTGGGGTGGCCACCTTCTCTCACGAGACCTGTACGTTCTGCCCGGTGCCGACGGGCGTCGCCGAGTGGGAGTATTACGGTCCACCCGTGGGCGGCGACGCGGTGCTCGAGCGCGGCAGCTACATCGGTGGGTTCGTGAGCCGCGCGCGGGAGCACCGCGGCGTCGAGCTGGTGGGCCTCGTGTCGCCGCGCGGTGCCAAGGGCGGCTCCTCCGGCAGCTGGATTACCAAGGAAGCGTTCGACAAGTACAGCTACGGCATCGCGGAGGACCTGCGGCAGGCCGGGGAGCTGGACGGGGTCTTCCTTGCGCTGCATGGCGCGATGGCGGTGACCGACGTCTCCCGCCCCGAGGCGGAGATCGTGCGTCGCGTGCGCGAGGTGGTGGGTGACATCCCCATCTTCGTGACGCTCGATCTCCATGCCAATGAGGACCACGAGCTGTCCGACGCCGCCGAGGCCGTATTCATCGTGAAGCGCTACCCGCACTACGATGCGCGGCTCCAGGGCGAGCGGGCGGCCCGCATCATGTTACGGACCATTCGCGGTACCTACGCGCCGACGATGGCCACCCGCAAGCCCGGGGTCATCACACCCAGCGTGTTCCAGGGAACCGGCGAGTCGCCGGCGATGGATATCATGGAGCGGGCGCGCCGGTGGGAGAACCGTGTGCCCGACGTGTTCGTCTCGGTGGCGTTCGGATTCGCGTACGCCGACGTGCCCGAGGTCGGCGCCACGGTCATGGTCGTGACGAACGACGACCAGCAGCTCGCCGATCGCGTCGCCGACGACATGGCGGACTACGTCTGGCGGGTGCGCGAGGAGTTCGCGGGGAAACGGCTTCCCAAGACCCGGGCCGGCGTCACCCAGGCCATCGCGGCGGCCATGGCGGGGAACACCCCCGTGGTGGTGGCGGACCACGCCGACCGCACCGGTAACTCGACCCACATCCTGGAGGAGCTGATTCGGCAACGCGCGCGAAACTTCACCATTGCGACCATCGCCGACTCCCTCGCCATTCGGGAGATCGCGGCACAGGCTGGGGTTGGTGAGGAAGTGAGCGTGCGAGTGGGCGGGTACGCCGATCGATTCGCTGGTAACCCGGTGCACATCGACGGCGTGGTGGAGTACCTCGGCGAACACCGTGGGTCGGACACCGTGGCCGTGCTGCGGTTCGGGAACAACAACCGGGTGATCCTCACGCCCCAGCTGCATCAGGTGACGACCCCGGAGATCTTCGAGCGGTTGGGCATCGACCTCGCCGAGGTTGACATCGCCGTGCTCAAGTCGCGCGTGCACTTCCGCCGCGGCTTCGTCGAGACGGGGTTGGCCGGAGCGGTCGTCATCGTGGACGCCCCCGGATTGGGACCCGCCGATCTGAGGACGATCGACTATCAAAATGCGCCGGAGGATCTCTACCCGATCTCCCGGCGTGACTAGTGGACCCGACCGAGCGGTTCACGCAGCGGGTCGAACAGTACGCGCGGTACCGGCCGGGGTATCCCGGCGCCCTGCTGGAGTTGCTGCGGAGCGAGGTGGGTCTGGCCCCGGAGCACGTCGTGGTGGATCTCGGCTCGGGGACGGGAATTCTGGCGCGGCTCTTCCTGGAGCACGGCAACGTCGTGTATGGGGTCGAGCCGAACGCCGCGATGCGACAGGCCGCCGAGGACGCACTGGCGGGATTCGACGACTTCCACAGCGTGGCGGGCCGGGCCGAGGAGACGCAGCTGGAGGGCGACACGGCCGACTTGGTGGTGGCCGGGCAGGCATTTCACTGGTTCGACGTCGTGGCCGCGCGTCGGGAGGTCCGACGCATTCTGAAGCCTTCGGGGTGGGTCGTCCTGGTGTGGAACCACCGGCGCACCGTTGGAACGCCCTTCCTCGAAGCCTACGAGATCTTCCTGGAGCGGCGGTGTCCCGAGTACGGCGACGTGCGCGCGCGGTACGAAAACGAAACGGAGCTGCGCACCTTCTTCGCGCCACATGGATATCAGGTGCGCACGCTCCACAATTCCCAGGAGTTCGACCGCGAGGGGCTCCGCGGGCGATTGCTCTCCAGCTCCTATGCGCCGGGTCCGGAGAGCGCGCAGCACGCGCCGATGCTCGCGGCGCTCGACGACCTGTTCATCGAGCATGCCGCGGGCGACCGGGTGCGATTCGAGTATGACACCACGGTCTATTACGGCTCGGTTCGGGAAGGGGGGTAGCGTCATATGGGACGAGCGGCGCAACTCGTAGCAGAGATCCGTGGCGAGCTGGAGACTCTGGACCGGGAAATCCGGGAGCACCCGTACCCGGCGGCGCTGGGGGCCGGCAATGCAGGGGCCGAAGCGCTTCGACCGTTCGTGGGGCACCAGTACCACATCGTGCAGAGTGATCTGCGGTCGATGGCCACGCTGGTGCAGCGGTTCGGCCACACGTCGGCGCGCGACTTCTTCGCGGGAGTTCTCCAGGGCGAGATCGCCGGTCTCGCGGGCCTGCTCGCCATGGCACGGAAGATCGGGATGGACGAAGCGGCGTTGGCGGACTATGAGGTCGCCGCCGAAGGGTTCGCGTACGCCACGTTCATGGCATGGCAGTCCACCTACGCTTCGGCTGCGGCGTTCACCTGCGGGATCCTGGTGAACTTCGAGGCGTGGGGGTACAACTGCGGCCGCATGAGCAACGCCCTGCGAGCGCGGCACGGGTTCGCAACGGCGGAGTTGGGCTTCCTGGAGGCGTTCGCCACGATGCCGTCGTTCGAGGAGCCGGCACTCGCGATCATTCAGGAGGGGTTGGATCATGGCGTCGCTGAGCGCGACGTTCGCCGCGCCGCGCGGCTGTTCCAGGAGTTCGAGAAGATGTTCTGGGACACCATGGAGCGTCTCTCGGGGAGGCGGTAATGACCGACACCATCTTCATGACGCACGGGATGTGGGGCGGGGGGTGGTACTGGGCGAAGTACAAGTCCTTCTTCGAGGCGCGAGGGTACCGCTGCGTCGCGACGACGCTGCGCTACCACGATGTTGATCCCGCGGCCGAACCCGACCCTCGTCTCGGCACGACGAGCCTGCTGGACTACGTGCGGGATCTGGAGGAGGAGGTTGCCAGTCTCGGCACCGATCCCATCCTCCTGGGACACTCGATGGGCGGTCTGCTCAGTGCCATTCTGGCGAGCCGTGGGCACGGCAAGGCGCTCGTGCAGCTCAACCCCGGTCCGCCGCGCGGCGTGTTTGCGCTGCGCCCCTCGGTGATCCGCGCGTTCTGGAGCGCGCTCACCATGTGGGGATTCTGGCGCAAGCCCTTCCGGCAGACTTTCGCCGAGGCCGTCGACTCGATGTTGCGGATGTTCCCACCCGACCAACAACGGGACGCCTACGCTCGATTCGTTCACGAGTCGGGGCGCGCAGCCAGCGAGGTCGGATTCTGGTTGTTCGATCGCGGCAAGGCGTCAGAAGTACGGGAAGCGAACGTCCGATGTCCCGTCTTGATCGTCGCGGGGGTGGAGGATCGCATCACCCCGACGGCAGTAACGCGCCAGATCGCGGCTCGGTATGGCCCCCATGCCACGTATCGGGAATTCCCCGGTCATGCACACTGGACAGTGGGAGAACCGGGGTGGGAAGATGTCGCGACGTATGTTGCCGAGTGGTTGCGCGACGTGCTCGCGACGGGTTGACGCAACTCACCGGCGTCGGCACACTTGATCGACGCGACACGGAACGGGACCGAGCGCCCTGACTGAGAGTACCGTGAGCACGACTGCAGCGTTCACCAACATCGTCGATTCCTACCTCGACCTGCGCTGGAATCTAGATCCGGTAGCAGCGACTGCCGCCGGGGTCGTCGCGCACGACCATCGACTGGGGACCCACGGCGAGGACGAGGTCCGTCAGTACCTGGCGGCGCTGAAGTCCGAGACCAACGCCATGGAAGAGGTGGAGCCCGACGGACTGCAGGGGGAGATCGACCGGACGGCGCTGCTCGACGACGCCCGGTTCATGATCCACCGGCTCGACAAGGAGCAGCCGCACGTGCGCAATCCCAACTTCTGGGTCTCGCACGTGCTGGAAGGGCTGTATCAGCTGCTAGTGCTGCAGGATCGCTCGTGGGATCACCGCGCCCCTGCGGCGGCCGCACGGATCCGTGCGGTGCCCGGCTACCTGGAGCGGGCGAAGGCGACGCTGCGTGACTGTCCGTCGGTGTTCGTGGAGACCAGCCTCGACGTGATTGCCCAGGGCGGGGCGCTCATCGGTGAGGTGCGCCGCCTGCTCGAGCCTCCCGACGACGAGACATTCCCGCAGGCATGTGACGAGGCCACCACGGCGCTGCACGAGTTCGGACAGTACTTGCGCGACGAATTATTGAACGAGGCGAATGGAGAATTCGCGATCGGCGAGCACGCGTTCAACTTCCGTCTCCACTACCAGCACGCCCTGCGCAACACGGCGCCCGAGCTGTGGCGCTACGGGCTCGCCCTCGTGGAGCAGGTCGAAGCGGAGCTCGCCCAGGCCGCCGAAGAGATCGAGCCCGGAGTCCCCTGGCAGGACGTCGCCGACCATCTGCGCGCCGAGCATCCCTCAAGTGGGGAGCTGGTGGGTGCCTATGCCGAACAGATGGAGCGCGCCCGGCGCTTCGTCGAGGAGCGAGGGCTCGTGTCGCTTCCGGAGGGAGCGCTCGAGGTGGTCGCCACGCCGGCCTTCCTGCGCCCGCTCATCCCGTTCGCCGCCTATCATCCGCCGGGCGCTTTCTCGCCCGACCGCACGGGCTGGTTCTACGTGACCCCGCCGGAGCCCGGAACGGATCCGGAAGTGGAACAAAGCATTCTGCGCGATCACTGCGTGTACGACCTGGCGTCCACTGCGCTCCATGAGGGTTACCCCGGCCATCACCTGCAATTCCTCTCCGCGCAGGAGCAGGAGCGCACGGTGCGCAAGGTCGTGGACACCCCGCTCACCATCGAGGGCTGGGCCCTGTACTGTGAAGAAATGATGGCCGAGGAGGGCTTCTATTCCGGCCCGGAGGAACTGCTCTTCCAGAAGATCGCGCTGCTGTGGCGTGCCCTGCGCATCGTGCTCGACGTGGGCCTCCACACTCGCGGCATGAGCTTCGACGAGGCCGTCGCCCAGCTGATGGAGAAGATCCAGGTGGATCAGTCCCACGCGGAGGCCGAGGTGCGGCGCTACTGTGCCGAACCGGCGTATCAGCTCTGCTATGCCGTGGGGCGGCGGGAGCTCCGCTCGCTGCGCGAGGCCTATCGCACAGCCCATGGCTCCGACTATTCACTGCGCGGCTTTCACGATGCCGTGCTGAGCTACGGCGGCCTTCCCGTGAGTCTCATGAGGTGGGGCATGGGGCTCGATGAGTAAGGAGCGCGCCTCTCACATATGAGATGGTGGAGCGGCCTGCGGCGCCGGCTGCGTGCCGCCCGCGAGATCTACGAGGGGATGTTCGTCGCTCCGTATCGCTCGCAGATCTACCGCGAATACCTGGAGCAGCGGGACCTCTTCCTGCTGGCCGGGTTCTCCGACCTGCTCGGCGCACCGAACCCCGTGGCGTTCTACACGCTGGAGCTCTATCCGGAGCTGATCGAGCAGTTCCATCAGTGGCATCTGCGCCTGGGGATGGAGCATCCACCCGAGGGAGGCTTCCGGTGCTGCTAGCGCGGGAAGTCCTCTTCTTTGGCGGTAAGGGTGGCGTCGGTAAGACCACGTTGGCCTCCGCGTTCGCGCTGCTGGCCGCCGAACGGGGGCAACGCACGCTGTTGGTGTCGACCGATCCGGCGCACTCCACCGGTGACATCCTCGAGCTGTCCGTGGGGTCCGAGCCACGCGAGGTCTTGTCCAGACTCTGGGCCGTGGAGATCGATCCGGTCCAGGAGGCGGATCACTACGTCGCCGACGTGAAGGCTCGCATTGCCGACACCACGCCACCCAGGCTGATGGCCGAGGTCGAGCGTCAGATCGACATCGCCCGTGTGTCGCCCGGCGCCGAGGAGGCCGCGCTGTTCGAGCGCTTCACGCGGATCATGGAGGAGGCGGGTGACCGGTATGATCGGCTCATCTTCGACACGGCACCGCTGGGACACACGCTGCGGCTGCTGTCGCTCCCCGAGCAGATGGCGACCTGGATGAGCGGCTTGATCGGCCGGCGCAAGAAGGTGAACGCGCTCGGCCGAATGTGGCGCCGCGTCGCGGGCGCGGCGGCCGGTGACGGCTCGCCGCCGCATGACCGGGTGCTTGCGGCACTCGAGCAGCGCAAGGCGCGCTTCGAGCGGGCGCGCACGGTGCTCACCGACGCGCGGCGCAGCGCGTTCGTGCTCGTGGCAACGCCGGAGCGGCTCCCGCTCCTGGAGGCGGAGAAGGCCGTGGGGACGCTGGAGCGCTACGGGATCCCGGTAGGAGCCGTGTTCCTGAACCGGGTACTGCCCGACGAGGCAGCAGGGGAGTTTTTCGAGCGGCGGCGGGAGCGCGAGGCGCGGTATCTCGATCAGGCAACTGCGACGTTCAGTGGCCACACCATGCACCTCATTCCGCTGCAGGAGACCGACGTGCACGGCCTCGCCGCGCTACGACGTATCGTCGCGACCCTTCCCGAGTCGGAACGCGGCGCTCTCAGCTGACGAGCGCTTCATCCTCCGTGAATACCGTGTCGATGACCAGCGAGTGCTCGACCGATTGGATCGCGTCCCGCACGCGGTGGCGGATGTCGTCTAACTCGCGAACCCGGCTCACCCGGAAGTCGCCCGTCACCAGAATGTGGTTCAACACGTAGAAGTAGCGTCCGACTCGCTGCATGCGGAGCGAGATTCTGGAGAACTGGTATGGCGCCACTGCGCCGTCGAATGCCTCGCGCACCCGTTGCTGTACCGAGAGGTCGGGCGCCGCGCTGACCAGCTGCCCGACGCTCTGCACGACGATGCGGATCGGAATCGGGATCGCGACGACGACCAGGGCGAGCACCAGCGCCGGATCGACGTACGGAACGAGCCACGACCAGCGCGTGTTCTGGAGCAGGAACGCCCCCAGGAATGCCACGCCGACCACGCCGGACACCGCCGCGTTGAGACCCCAATTGCGCGCGTCCACCTCCACGAGGGGGGAGTGCACCCGCCTGGCGACGCGCACCTGGACGAGTGCGACCATCACGCACACGGCCGTGGCGACCACGGCGTATCCGATCGCGGGTCCCAGCACCAGCGCGCGGCCGCCGCGCAGCAGGGCGTCCACCGCTGACGCGCCGGCGAAGGCGGCCACCGCCACGGTGACGAGTCCCTTGATCGAATTGAGGAACGGCTCGAAGAACGCGTAGCCGAAGTGGAACCGCTCGTCATCCGGTTGCCGCAGCAGGCCGGCGACCTTGAGTGACAGCAGACCCATCGCGAGCGAGATGAGGTTGAAGAAGCCGTCCAGCAAAATGGCGCCCGAGGCGGTGAGCCACGCAAACCCGATACCGAGCGCGGCCAGGAATAGGGCGCCGATCGCCGACAGGCGCAGCGCGCGAGTCTCTACACTCATGGGATCTCTTCCGGGCTGTTTGGCGTGCCTATTACTCGCATCTCCGCCTGCTCGGGGCAAGCACGGGATCGACGGGGACCGCTTGCTCGCCCTGCTCAGTCGTCGTCCCTACATTACGCGCGTGACGCCATAGGAGGTCTCGGGTGAGCGCGATTGCATTGCTGGTGGTGGGGCTGCTGGCGTTCCTCGCGGGGTATCAGATCTACTCCCGCTACATTTCGCGGCGCATCTACCAACTCGATGCCGACTTCGTGACGCCGGCCCACGAGCTGGAGGACGGCGTGGACTACCTACCCACGAACCGCCACGTGCTGTTCGGGCACCACTTCACGTCGGTGGCCGGCGCGGCCCCCATCGTGGGACCGGCCATCGCCGTCATCTGGGGGTGGTTGCCGGCGTTTCTCTGGGTGACCCTCGGCACCATCTTCGCCGGTGCGGTCCACGATTTCGGGACGTTGTGGATCTCAGTGCGGCACAAGGGTCACTCGATCGGGTCGCTGACGGAGCGGATCGTGGGCGGTCGGGCGAAGGTGTTGTTCCTGCTGATCATCTTCTTCCTGTTGCTGCTGGTGAACGCCGTGTTCGCCGTGGTGATCGCCAACCTGTTCGTCGCCAACCCCGGGGCCGTGCTCCCGGTGTGGGGCAGTCTCGTCGTGGCGGTGATCGTGGGACTGCTGATCTACCGGACGGGCACCGGAATCCTGCTTCCTTCGCTGGGGGCGCTCGGCGTCCTCTACGTGCTCATCTGGCTGGGACAGTACGTGCCGTTCACGCTGCCCGACGTGTTCGGCTTCGCGCCCAGCGCGGCCCAGCTCGAGGCCGCTGGGGGTGACGTGGCCGTGGCCCAGGCGGCCGCCCGCGTCGACGGCATGCGCGCCGGATGGGTGATCGCGCTGTTCGTCTACGCGTTCTTCGCGAGTGTGCTCCCGGTGTGGGTTCTGCTCCAGCCGCGCGACTACGTGAACAGCCACCAGCTGTTCGTGGCGCTGGGGATCATCTTCCTCGGCGTGCTCATCGTGAATCCGGAGGTCGTCGCGCCGGCGGTGAACACCAACCTGCCGGCGGACGCGCCGAGCTGGTTCCCCTTGCTGTTCATTACCATCGCCTGCGGGGCGATCAGTGGATTCCATGGCCTGGTCGCATCGGGCACGTCCGCCAAGCAGCTGAACAAGGAGACCGATGCCCGCTACGTCGGGTACGGTGGCATGATCGGTGAGGGCACCCTGGCCCTGACGTCGATCCTGGCCACCACGGCGGGCTTCGCCCTGGTGGTGGGGATCGATGGCTGGCACCAGCACTACGGGAGTTGGGCTCAGGCCTCGAGCGGGGCGACGACCGCGTTCGTGAACGGAGTCGGGGTCCTGGCCGAGGGGGTCGGGATCCCGAGGCAGGTGGCGGTGATCTTCGCCGCGGTGGTGGTGATCTCGTTCGCCGCGACCACGATGGACACCGGTGTGCGGCTGCAGCGCTACATCATCTCTGAACTCGGTGCCCAGTACGGTGTGAAGGTGGCCCAGAACCGCTGGCTCGCCACGCTCATCGCCGTGGCGAGCTGTGCCGTGCTAGCACTGGGTATCGATCGCGGCGCAGGCGGCATGCGGCTCTGGCCTCTGTTCGGAACCACTAACCAGCTCACCGGCGCGCTCAGCCTGCTGGTCGTCACGTTGTTCCTGCTGAGCCTCAAGCGGAAGATTTGGGTCACGGCCATTCCCATGATGTTCCTGCTGTTCATGACGACGTGGGCGATGGTGCTCAACCTGATTCGGTACTACACGGACAGCCAGGCGGTCCTGCTGGCCGTGGGCGGCGCGATCTTCGTGCTGGAGCTGTGGCTCATCTTTGAGGCTGCCGGGGCGGTGCGCCGAGCTCTGTCGGGGCGGGGCGAGGAGGCGACTCGGGCCCCCGGGGCGAGCGCGGGGATGGGACGGGAGTAGGCACCTGCTGGGCGGTGGAACTGGTTGCCAGTTGGTCGCTTGCGGCGTACGTTCGAAGCTCTCGAAACAGAAGGTGAACCATCCCGTACGACCCGCCCGAACCAGTTGAATTCGGCCCACGGCGCGAGCGGCAGTCCGGGTCCATGCTCGCCGAGCAGCCAGACGCCGAGCGCATCGCCCGCCGGGAGATGCGGGGCCACACGGCCGTGGTCACCGGGGGCGCCACCGGGCTCGGGCGTGCTATTGCCCTGGAGTTTGCCCGGCGCGGCGTGAACGTCGCATTCAACTACATCGAACTCCCCAACCGCGACATCACCGCACAGGCGCTGCTCACGGAGACCACCCTGCGATCGTGCGGCGTGGCGGTCTACAGCGCTGCGTGCGACGTGCGCAATCGTGATGCGCTGGAGGAGTTCATGGGCGCGGCGCACGCCGAGCTGGGCGGCCTACACTACCTGGTCAACAACGCGGGGATCCACCGGGACGGCGCGTTATGGCGACTGCCCGACAAGGCATGGCGCGACGTGGTCGACACCAACCTCACCGGCACGTTCAACTGCATCCAGACCGTGTCCCCGTACTTCCGGGACCAGCACTACGGCAAGGTCGTGAGCGTGGCCTCCCACCAGGCGTACATGCCCGGATTCGGCGTCGCGAACTACGCGGCGAGCAAGGCGGCGGTGGTGGGCCTCACGAAGTCCGCCGCGGTCGAGCTGGGACCCTACAACATCAACGTCAACGCGATCGCCCCCGGCTTCGTGCGCACCGAGCTCATCGAGACCCTGCCACCGGAGGTGCTTGAGGATGCCGAGAAGGGCGCCGTGCTGGGGCGCATCGGCGAGCCCGAAGACGTTGCCCACGTCACCATCTTCCTCTGCTCAGACGACGCCCGGCACATTACTGGGCAGGTTATCTTTGTGGACGGAGGGTTGACCCTCCACTGATTCCCGCCGCCGCTTGTCGCTGCCGGCCGGCGGGCTGTCGTCACGAACAAACTCGCAGGGAGAAACCCGGGTGAGCTACGACCTCATCGAACTCACGTTCAAGGAGAGCGTTGCGACCCTGACCCTCGACCGTCCACCACTC
>JBDGXT010000183.1:0-9380 GCA_039584455.1 Gemmatimonadota bacterium | reverse complement strand
GGGGAGCAACGGCGACCGGGAGATGACCTCGGCCTTCTTCGCGGCCGGGTTCGAGCCGTGGGACGTGGTGATGTCTGACCTGCTGGACGGGCGCATCGACCTGGAGGGCTTCCGCGGGCTCGTCGCGGTGGGCGGCTTCAGCTATGCTGATGTGCTCGATTCGGCCAAGGGCTGGGCCGGCGTGATCCGGTTCAACGAGGGGCTGCGCCAGCAGTCCGAGCGCTTCCGCGAGCGGGCCGACACTTTCAGCCTCGGTGTTTGTAACGGCTGCCAGCTGCTGGCGTTACTGGGGTGGGTGCCGTGGCATGGGATCGCCGACGAGCAGCAGCCGCGCTTCATCCAGAATGCGTCGGGGCGCTTCGAGTCGCGCTTCACGGCGGTGCAGATCCAGCTGAGCCCCAGCCTCATGCTGCGCGGCATGGAGGGTGCGACGCTGGGCATCTGGGTCGCCCACGCCCACGGGGAAGGGCAGGCGTTCTTCCCCGAGGCGAGCATCCTCGACCGCGTCCGGAAGGAAAGCCTGGCGCCGCTGCGCTTCGTGGACGACGAGGGGCAGATCACTGAGGCCTATCCCTTCAACCCAAACGGCTCTCCCCAGGGAATCGCCGGGCTGTGCTCGCCCGACGGCCGGCACCTGGTCATGATGCCCCACCCCGAGCGGACCTTCCTCAAGTGGCAGTGGGGATGGATGCCGCGCGAGCTGGACCGCTCCCTCGTGGCGTCCCCTTGGATCAGGATGTTCCAGAACGCCCGCGAGTGGTGCGACGAGACCGGCGGGTGAGCCGCAACTAGCCAACTCGCGGCCCACGCCTTAGAATGATCCGCCCAACCCTTGACGACATCCCTGGAGTACGAGCATGCCCGAACGCATTTCGCTCGAGAGCCTCGTGGAGAAAATGGAAACCCTCCACGCCAACATGACCGGCGGAAAGCTGAAGCACTCGGAGTACGATCAGCGGCTCGCACGCATCATCGGTGAGCTGCGCGACCGCAAGATCGACGCCGAGCGGCCCGAGATCAGCGCGGCGATCGACGACCTGGAGTCCCGCGGCGTGATTACGCCGGCGGTGAAGGAGCACCTCCTCGGTCGGTTGGGACTGACGTAGTACCTCCCCTTCCCCTGATCCCCCGCGAGTACGGCGCCTACGCCGAGCTGCTCTTTCCCGTCGCCACGGGCCTGGCGGCGGGCGTCCCCGGTGGAGCGGCGTGGTGCTTCGCCGCGTCGGCCCTCGCCTGGTTCCTGCTGTACGAGCCGGCCGCGGTACTGCTCGGTGTGCGCGGCGAGCGGCTACGGATGGCTGCCGGAACCGGTGCCCGCCTGTATGCCGTGGGCGTGGTGCTGGGGGGCGTGGCGCTCGGGGTGTTGGCGCTGATCCTGAGCCCGCCGGCCGCGCGACTCGCTACTCTTGTGCCCGTGGCGCTCGCCCTCCTGCTGATGCCCGCCGTGCTGCGCGGCAAGCAGAAGACGCTGGGAGCGGAAATCCTCGTGGTGGCTACGCTCGCCGCCGTGCTCCTCCCCGTGGCGGCGGCCGCCGGGGTGGACCGTCGCCTCGCCTGGATGGCGTTCGGCGTGTGGCTGGTGAGCTACGTGCTGATCACGCTCCTCGTCCACGCGGTGAAGGCCCGCCACAAGCAGCTTGCCGGGAAGCGGTGGACGGTGTGGGCCACACCGTTGCTGGCCGGCCTTACTGCCGCAGCCGGGATCGCGTTGGCCGCCACCGGGACCGCACCGCCTGCGGTCGGCCTCGCGCTCTTGCCGGCTGCGATGTTCGTGTTGGTGGTGGCGCTCCTACGGGTGCACCCGAGGAAGCTGCGCGTGGTGGGGTGGTCTGTGGTGGGGGTCAGCGCGCTGACGCTGGCGCTGCTGCTTCTGGCGTAGCTGCCCGTGCGGGGCCGACCGCTTGCGCGTCAGGCCCCGGGGAGCCGGCGTTGCTCGTCGGCCACCTTGGCCAGGACCCGCTCGGTGAAGTCGAGCCGGTCGGCGATGTCTCCCAGTTCCTCCCGCATGCCTTCGATGCTCTCCCGCAACTGGTCCACCGACTCGGTGAGCTGGGTGACGTCCCCGCCGGTCCTCGAGAGGCGCGTCTTCACCCACGTCCTCGAGACGATGAACAAACCGCCAATGACGCCAGACGTGATGATGAGTGACTCGAGGACGGACTGGATCTGGTAGGGCTCCATGGCCGGCTCCGATGTGGACCCGTCAAATATAGCCGTGGTGACACGGCGATTCACGACCGCTTCACTCCAGATTCATACAACCCTCTCGATCGTGTGAAGCAACCGGGCGGTGCCGGCCGTACGTTTCGCAAGCGGAGTCATCGGATTGGGCATGTTGGCGAAAAGGGAGACCGCAAGATGATCAGGAGATTGGTGGCTGCGGCCATGGTCATGGTGCCGGTCTTGGGTGTCCCTGGCTGTGGCGACGACCCGTTGGGGACGGCGGATCCGACCGATATCGCGTCTTGGATGGAGTTCTACCAGGTACCGGGCGTGAGTGTCGCCGTGATAAACGACTTCCAGCTGGATTACGTGGAGGTCCATGGCGTCAAGAGCAGGTCCACGCAAGAGCCGGTGACGGACAAGACCCGGTTCCAGGCGGCCTCCATCAGCAAGTCGGTGTCCGCGGTCGGTGTCGTGAGACTCGCGCAGGAAGGTGTGATCTCGCTTGACGCCGAGGTCAATGACTATCTCACATCGTGGCAGGTCCCCGACAACGCGATGCAGAACACCGAGAAGGTCACGTTGCGACGCCTTGTCAGCCACACGGCCGGGACGACCGTGCATGGATTCCGTGGCTATCGCCATACCGAGTCCGTGCCGACACTGATTCAGATATTGAACGGCCAGTCGCCGGCGAACTCGGCACCGGTGATCGTCGATTTCGTGCCGGGGAGCAACTGGCGCTACTCGGGGGGCGGCTACGTCGTCATGCAGCAGGCGTTGATCGACGTCACGGGGGCCGCGTTTCCCGAGCTCATGAGGCAGCGCGTGCTGGGCCCCATCGGCATGGAACACAGCACCTTCGAGCAGCCACTGCCCGATGCACTGTGGGACTCGGCGGGCTCCGGCTATTATGCGAACGGCTCGGCCGTGCCAGGACAGCATCACATCTATCCCGAAATCGGCGCAGCGGGATTGTGGACGACCCCCAGCGACCTGGCTCGGTTCCTCATCGAGTTGCAGTTGTCACTGCGAGGTGAATCCAACACTGTGCTGAGCAGAGAGAACACCGAGCTGCTGTTGACCGAAGTCATGAACGGCTATGCCCTGGGGTTTGCGGTCTGGTCCGACGGGGGAGAGCAGTACTTCGGGCACGGCGGTGCCAACGACGGCTTTCGGTGTTCCATGGTCGCGCACCGCAGTGGAGGCCATGGAGTGGTCGTCATGACCAACAGCGACAACGGATCGGAGCTCGCCGAAGCGGTCGTGAGACTGATCGGTGAGCGAGAAGGGTGGCCGGGCTATGACTAGTATTCCGCAACAGAGCCGCTGGCCGAGGGTGGTCGGCACGATCGGGATCATTCTGGCCGTCATCATGGTCGTCGATCAGGCGGACGACGTGATCACCTACCTGACGTGGTCGCCGGAAGACTGGCGCCGCATGTTCGCGCCCGAGGTGGCGGATCTCATCGTCCGGGCCATGCCGCCCCTGGGGTGGTTGATGGTATCCGCAGTGGTGGGAATCGGCCTGGGGTTGCTGCTGTTCATCGGCTCCATCTTCGTGCGCCGGCGTCGCCGTAACGGGGTGATGCTCTGCAGGGTGTGGGCGTGGCTGGCCATTGTGTGGGCTGTGCTGGAGATCGTGCGCGCGGTCTCGTGGTTCAAGGGGTACTCCGGGGAGCTGGCCGGGGTGCCGGTGGGGGTGTGGCAGGGCTACGCGGTGTTGGGGATCGTGATCGCCATGGCGGTGATGATGGCGTATCCGCTGTTCCTGCTGTTCTGGTTCGGGAGGCCGGACGTCCGGACCGAGTATGAGGAGTGGCCCGACTGACCGGTGTACTCCACCTGCATCTTCTGCAAGCGTCCGCTCGGCTCCAACGAGGCCGTCGAGTCGTTCCCCGTCGGGCGGCGCGTCGCCTTCGATCCGGCAAAGGGCCGCCTGTGGGTCGTGTGCCGCCGCTGTGAGCGGTGGAACCTCACGCCGCTGGAGGAGCGGTGGGAGGCGCTGGAGGAGTGCGAGCGACTGTTCCGCGACACGCGCCTGCGCATGTCCACTGACAACGTGGGGCTGGCCAAGCTCAAGGAGGGTTTGGTGCTGGTGCGCATCGGCGAGCCGCTCAGGCCTGAGTTCGCAGCGTGGCGCTATGGCGATCAGTTCGGGCGTCGCCGCCGCCGTGCCATCATGTGGACCGCGGCGGGGGGCATGGCGCTCAGCGCGGTGGCGTTCGGGGCCATCGCGGCGGGCGTCGGCGCGGCTTTCATGGCCAATATCCCAAACCTGATCATCAACATCCCGGTCCGGGCCAAGGTGCGGACCGTCAACGCGGCGCGCTTCCTCATGGAGTCGGGGGCCGACGAGTGGGTGATGCAGGTCAAGAAGCGCACCTTCGAGGGCGACGCGGCGAAGCGGGTGGCCGCGGTGGTGTTGCCGGCCCTGAACCTCATGGCCGGATCCAAGGTCGCAGTGACCAACGCCGTCGCAAAACTCGAGGAGGCAGGCCATCCGGAGCGGTTCCTCGCCCAGGCGTCCCACGAGCTGGATCCGAAGGGCTGGCACCCGGGCTACGGCAAGCCGCTCTTTCCCGGCAAGCGCGGTGTCATGGCCAAGCTCGCGCTGGCCGGCGAGCTGCTGGAGCTCGAGCTGGCGTGGCGCGAGGCGGAGGCGATCGCGGCGATCAGCGACAACATGTTCGTGCCGCCCGAGCACGAGGCGTTCATCGAGAAGCACCGGCCGGCGAACACGACTTCCGAAACGGCTCTGGTGGGTGAGAGTGGGGAGGGGGAGGACGGCTGAGCCGCTACTGGTCGGCTCCGGAACCGGGGAGTATCCTATCTCAGACCATCACTCAACGCTTCAAGGGGTATTCCCATGCATGTAATGCGAGCCCTGGTGCTCATTGTCTGCTCGGCGGGCGTCCTGGCGGCTCAGGAGACCGCTCCCGTGAGCGCCGAGAGCGTGCGCGACGCCCAGCTGCGCCAGTTGGAGCTGCAGCGCACCATGCTGTTGGCCATGGCCGACTCCATGCCCGAGAACCTGTACCGCGACAAGGTGACGCCGGTGCAGCGCGACTTCGCTCAGCAGATGCACCATGCCACGTCGGCCGCGGTGTTCATCTGCGTGCGCTTCTTGGGGAGTGAGCGGCCGTCGCTGCCCGACACCGCCGTTGCCCTCAACGGCCGCGAGGGACTCAGGGACTACATCAACGCGGTCTACGATTACTCGACGCAGGTGCTCAAACAGCAGTCGGAGGAGGATCGCGCGGAAGTGACCTCGTTCTTCGGCGGGCTCGAGATCCCGAAGTGGCAGGTATGGGACGAGATCCACCAGCACACGATGTGGACCGCGGGCCAGGTGGTCGCCAACTTCCGCAAGCACGGCATGGCCCCGCCAGGGTTCGGGTTCTTCTAGGGTTCCGACCTGAAACGGGAGAGGCAACACGGGCGGCCCGCCGCCGGGCCGCCCGTGCGCCATCCGGCACGGCCGCCGTCCTGTGGGGTACAAGCCCGAATCGCCGGGAGTGTCGGGTGGCGGACCAGTTCGCACACTTCAAGACGGCTATGGCCGGCCGGTATCCGATCGAGCGGGAGCTCGGCCGGGGCGGCATGGCCGTCGTGTTCCTGGCCCAGGATCGCAAACACGATCGGCACGTGGTGCTGAAGGTGCTCCGCCCCGAGGTGTCGATGACGCTCGGGGCACAGCGGTTCCTGCGTGAAGTGCGCATCGCCGCCAAGCTCAGCCATCCCCACATCGTGACGCTGATCGATTCCGACGAGGTCGACGGGTTCCTCTTCTCCGTCATGGCCTACGTGGAGGGAGAATCGCTGCGGGAGCGCCTGGTCCGCGAGGGTCGGCTTTCGGTCGGGGCGGCCGCCGACATCGTGCGGCAGGTGGCGAGCGCCCTCGACTACGCGCACGGTCGCGACGTGGTGCACCGGGACATCAAGCCCGAGAACATCCTCCTGTGCCGCAACGCCGCGGTCGTGACGGATTTTGGCATCGCCCGGGCCATTAGGGCGGCGACCGAAGGTGAGCGATTGACCGACCCCGGTGTTGCGGTGGGGACATCGGTGTACATGAGTCCCGAGCAGGCGAGTGGTGAGATCGAGGTGGACGGCCGCAGCGACGTTTATGCTCTGGGGTGTGTGCTCTACGAGCTGCTCACCGGAGAGCGGCCTTTCAGTGGTAAGAACCACCAGGCGATCCTCGCGGCCAAGGTCCGGGGGGAGCTACCCAGCCTACGCGAGCTCGGTGCCGCCGTCCCCAAGGGCGTGGAGCGCGCGATCGTACAGGCCCTGGCGCCGGAGCGTGACGACCGCTTCGACTCCGCCTCCGAGTTCGTGGCCGAGCTGGACGCGGCGATCCCAGCCGGGGCCGAGCGCGGTCCATCGATCGCCGTGCTGCCGTTTGCCAACATCAGTGCCGACCCCGAGAACGAGTACCTGAGCGACGGCATCGCGGAGGAGATCATCACCTCGCTCAGCAAGGTGCAGGCGCTCCAGGTGGCCCCGCGCTCGTCCTCTTTCGCCTACAAGGGCAAGACCCGCGACATCCGCGACATCGGCAAAGAGCTGGATGTGAGCACGGTGCTCGAGGGGAGCGTACGGCGGGTGGGCGACAGGCTGCGCGTCATGGCGCAGCTCATCGACGTCGCCGACGGCTACCATCTCTGGTCCGAGCGGTACGACACCGACGCGCTCAAGGTGATCCTCACCGAGGAGGAACGGGAGGCTATCGCCAAGGCGCGGACCGGCAACGTCGAGGCGTACGACTACTACCTACGAGGTCGCCAGTTCTTCCATCAGTTCCGGCGCCGTAACCTGCAGTTCGCACGGGAGATGTTCGATCGCGCGATTGAGGTCGACCCCGATTACGCGCTGGCACACGCCGGTCTCGCCGACTGCTGCTCGTTCCAACACATGTACTGGGGGTTCAAGACCGAGGATCTGGATACGGCCGAAGCGGCGAGCTTGCGTGCCCTCGAGCTCGCACCGGAACTGGGAGAGGCGCACACCGCGCGGGGGTTGGTGCTTTCGCTCAAGGGTGACAATGAGGCGGCGCGGATCGAGTTCGAGACGGCGATTCGTATGGACCCGCGACTGTACGAGGCGCGCTACTTCTACGCCAGGACCTGCTTCCAGGAGGGCAGGCTCGAGGAGGCGGCGCAGCTGTTCCGAGAAGCAGCAGAGGTACGCGAGGATTACCAGTCGCGCTTCTTCGCCGCACAGTCGCTCGCGGCCCTGGGACGCGACCATCAGGCCGAAGCGGGGTACCGGCGGGCCTTCGAGGTGGCCGCCCACCACGTGGGCCTGAACCCCGACGATGCGCGCGCCTACAGCATGGGAGCTGTCGCGCTGTGCCGCACGGGAGACAAGGCCAAGGGACTGGAGTGGGCGGAGCGGGCGCTCGAGCTCGATCCGGACGATGCCGGAATCGCGTACAACGTGGCGTGTTTATTCTCTCTCGAGGGGGAGGCGGATCGCGCATTCGCCAGCCTCAGGCAGGCCGTCGACGGCGGGTTCGTCAGAAAGGACTGGTTCGAGAAGGACCCCGACCTCGACCCCATCCGTGAGGATCCACGGTTCCAGGAGTTGATGGCAGCGTTGTGATCTGAGGCGCCATCAGCTCACGGAAGCTCCGCGGCCCATACGCGGTCCGACACCCACTGGGCCGAGCTCATCCCGCCTACGATGACCAGCCGACGGCCCGCCAGGATGATTCCCCGCAGGTCCATCACCGGCTCACGCAACTCCCCCCAACCCTGCCACCGGTCGGATTCCAGGTCGTAGCGGAACACGGCCCGCCGCGGCTCGGCCGGCCACGTGTTGTAGCCGATGCCGTCGTAGTTATAGGGGTTGTTGGTGCCGCCGGCAAAGATCACGCTACCGTCCAGCCCCGCGGCACCAGCGCGGTAAAGCGGGGGACCGGGGTGGTCGGCAATGCGCCGCCACGTGATCTGCGTGGGGTCGTCGGGATCGATTTCCCCCCGCCACGAGCCGCCCTCCATGGTGAAGCGCGGTCGGTCGGCGTTGGTGCGCACGCCGTCGATGTAGATGATACTGTTTCCTACGACGGCACCGCTGTGGCCGAACACGGGCTGCCCCGGAATCGGCGTCGCCTGCTGCCAGGTGTCGCTCGCAGGATCGTAGAGCTGCACGTTGGGCACATTATCCCGGTCGTGCCATCCGGACACTAGGTAGATGAGCGAGTCGCGCCACACGCCGGAGACGGCGTCGTCCACCGGGACGGGAATCGGCGTCCCGGCACTCCACTCGCCGCTCTCAGGGTCCAGGATGTCCACGTTGGGGAGGGATTGCTCGGTTCCATCCTGGGCCACGGTGTAGCCGCCGAACAGAAAGACCCTGCCGCCCACGGTCTGCGCGGTCGCCGCCAGCCGGCCGGGTCCGGGCACGGGAGCGATCTCGCGCCAGTACTGTTCACCCACGTTCCACTGGAAGGCCCAGTTGACCACCCCGTCCCACCGCGCGGTGGAGTCGAGCCCGAGGAGCGAGAACACCGCCGTCCCCCGGGAGGTCTCGATGGCGGCCACGGCGTTGTTGGACACCGGGCGCCGCAATCGTGGGGCGGCTTGCCAGGCAGGGCTCTGGAGGCCCAACGCGAGGATCAGCAGCCAGAGCACGGTGGTAGCGGTCACTCGGGTGAGTACCGCTGCCTGAGCTTGGAGTTCCGGAAGACCAGACCGGAGCAGGCCGTGAAGAACGCCACGACGCCCAGAATGATCGCGAGTCGCGTCCAGGGCTCACCCTCCGCCTGCCGGCGCAGGGCGTGCATGACCAGGGAGCGGACCCACTCCAGGGCACCCAGGATCAACAGGCCCTGAAACAGGCGGGGCACCCAGGCGCGACGCAGGAATAGAAGGAACGGCAGCGCCATGCTCAGGACGACCAGCGTCGTGATGTCGTTGCGGGAGAAGTGCGCTGCGAGCAGCAGGAAGCTCATCAAGACAGGCAGGAGTCTTACGATACTCATGGACGAAGAAGTAACGTGCGGGGGGGCATCGGACAACGGTCTCGAGCTCTCTCCGGCTCGTCAGCAGCGCTGAAACCGGCGCGTGAGCCAGGACGTATCGAAAGCAGGAGCACCGAGAAGGAGCGGACGTGCATCGGTACACGACACTCGCGCTCACACTGTTCGCGTTGAGTTGCAGCTCGGACGGCACGGGTCCCGGCCCCGCCGGCGACGCGATCATCGTGGAGTA